>JAOPYP010000113.1 GCA_025964635.1 Actinomycetes bacterium
CGCGGACAGCCCGGCATCAGGCCGGCCAGGCGACCCCCCGGCCCCCCCGATGCGGACGCTCGGGTCCGCCCACCGGCTGAACGCGGTGCGCGCCCCCAGGACGGGCGGTCACCCACCCTGGGAACCAGCCGAGAAGCCAGTCAGTGAGCTGCCGTGGATGGACGCGCCTGGCTCCGGCCAGAGCCGCATGATCCCGCCCCGGCGCGTCTTCCCGGTGGGCGGTGAGGGCCCGGGCGCCGGTGCGGCGGCCGGTGGCCCGGGTGCGGGCGGCACCGGCCGGCCGCCGGCCGCCAGCAGGCCCGCCGACCCAGGGCCGCCGCCCATGACCGCATCGGGGCTGGCCCACCGCCGTCCGAAGAGCCAGAGTCCGTTCCCCGACCTGGACGTGCCACCGCCGGGGCCGGGTGAGTCGTCAGGCAGCGGGGCCGGCGAGGACGCCCCGGACACCAATCGGCCCATGTACTCGTGGAACCCGTCCGACGCCACGGAAGCCTTCCCCAAGGTCCCGCCGCCGGGAGACTCGCACCCAGGCTGAGGCGTGCCCGCGGCCGCCGGGTCACCGGGCCCACCGTTCCGGGTCCTACTCCGGGGACGCCCCACCGTTCAGCTCCGCCTTGCGGACCGACGCGTACATGGGCGCGTACTCCTGGCCGGACAGGTCCTGGATGGCCTGGATGACCTCGTCCGTGATGGCCCGGCGGGCCTTGCCCGGGGCGGTCCCCTGGTACGCCTCGAACGTGAGCGGTTTGCCGATCCGCATCGACACCTGATGCAGCCTGGGCACTACGTGCCCGGGTGGCAGGATCCGGTCGGTGCCGAGCATCGCCACCGGGACCACGGGCAGGCCGGAGTTCAGCGCGAGCCAGGCCACGCCGGTGCGGCCGCGGTAGAGCCGCCCGTCCGGGGACCGGGTGCCCTCCGGGTAGATGCCGAACAGCTGACCGCGGCGCAGCAGCGCCAGCGCCGCCTCCAGCATGTCCTGTGCCGCCCGGGCCTGCGCCCGGTCCACGGAGAGCTGATTGGTAGCCCGCAGGTACGTGCCGGCCAGCCGCTGGGACACGCTCCGGCCGGTGAAGTACTCCGACTTGGCGGCGAAGGTGAGCGGGCGGTCGAGCATCAGCGGAAGAAAGATCGAGTCCACGATGGACAGGTGGTTGGAGGCCAGAATGGCTCCGCCTTCGGGCGGGATGTGCTCCAGACCGGTGATCTGCGGCCGCCAGAGCAGACGCAAGAGCGGGCCGGCCACAATCCTGGACAGCTGGTACTGCACCCGGCAACTCCTGGAATGTCGATCCGCGTGGCTGCTCAAAGATATCCGGGCCCAGCCGCGGCAGGCACGGTCACGCATCCGGTCGCCGGGCGGCCGCTAGGCCAGAAGGCGCTCAGCATCCCGGAAGGCGCTCAGCCGGCTCCGGCTCAGTTGGCGCAGATGTTCTGGCTCGCCGTCCGTGAGGAAAGGCTGGGCGACGGCGTCGGTGTGCTGCCCTGGGTCGTGCCCGCGGTCTGGGTCGTGGTCCCGTAGTTACTGCCCAGCACGAGCACGAGCCGGTCACTGGTGCCCGGGACCTCCTGGATGCCGGAGCCCGGCACCTTGGCTTCCAGGAGCCTGGCCTGCGCCGCGTGGCCCGCGTGGTACTTGATCACCGTTTCGGTGACGTCCTGGGCGGACTCCTGGGTCATGCTGGTCACGTTGAAGCCCTTTTGCTGCAGCAGGCTGCCGACCGAGTCCTGCAGGCCGAACTGCGCGGTCCCGTTGCGGACCGAGACGGAGACCGTGTGCGGCGACATCGTGGGCTTCTTGGCCTGCCGGATCGTCGCGTTGGTGACCGGGATGTCGTTCCGGAAGTCCTGGAAGATCGTGCTGTCCTCGGGCTGGGTCCACATCACGTTGGCGGTGTCGGTCGGCACCACCAGCTGGCGCGGGTAGGTCGGCAGGGTGAAGAAGGTGACCTGGCTGGCGGGCAGGTTCTTGACGCTCATCGCCAGGTCGTAGAGGCCGTGGATGCCGCCCAGCTGGCTGTCGATCGTGATCGACTTGGTGGCGGCGTCGAGGAAGTTGTAGATCGCGACGGGGTTGAGCAGCTTGCTCTTCACCCGGTTGACGAGCGAGGACATGAAGGCCTGCTGACGCCCGATCCGCTCGAGGTCGCTGCCGTTGCCCAGGGTGTAGCGGGCCCGGACGTACGCCAGCGCGACGAACCCGTGCAGCAGATGATGCCCGGGCTTGAGATACAGGTTGGACTTCGGATCGCTGATCGCCGTGGTGTTGCACTCCTCGACCCCGCCGAGCGCGTTGACCATGTCCTTGAAGCCAGAGAAGTTGATCGCCACGAAGTGATCGATGTGGATGCCGGTGTCCTGCTCCAGGGTCCTGATCGTGCAGGCCACCCCCAGGTCGGTATGGTTGCCGTCCAGGTTGCCCAGGGCGAAGGCCTCATTGATCTTGTACGTGGTGGGCGCGGACTGGTGGCCGTTGCCCATCTTGCACGCGGGGATGTTCACCCACGAGTCGCGCGGGACCGACATCACGTCGACCCATTTCCGGTCCGCCGAGACGTGCATGATCATCAGCGTGTCGGACTGGTCCGTGGTGAGGCCCTGCCCGAACCCCCCGCCCTGGCCGTTGCGGGTGTCTGAGCCGATGACCATGATGTTCTCGGCCTGCGGGTGCGTGTTGACCGGCTGGGTGCCGAGTTCGCCAGAGATGTTGACCTGGTGGATGTTGCCGTTCAGGTGCCGGTAGACGGCGTAGGCGCCGCCCAGGGCCAGCAGCACGACGACCGCGACACCGCCGGCCGTCCAGGCCAGGATCTTCTTCTTCCGGCTGGGGCGGTGGCCGATCTCGACCGGGTCGGCGACGGCGGCGCCTGGGGGGACAGGATCCGGCGCGTTCGCGGCGCCAGAGTCAGCCGCATCGCGAGGGGCAGAGCCCGCGGCATCGCCGGCTGCGTCCTCTGGAGCAGAGCCCGCGGCATCGCCCGGAGCCGGGCCGGCGGCGTCCGGCGCATCACTGGCGGGCTCGGGCGGGTTCTCGCTTCCCGGGGCATGGCCGTGGCCTGAACCAGGCTCGTCCATGTCTGCGGGCCCCATCCGTTCTCACCCCATACCCAGATCCGGCGGGGGGCTTGTGCTGTGCCCACGCGGGACGCGCGGCTGTCGCGGAGCGTCACACCCGGGTGCACAAACCATCCCACTCGGCGCAACGTTGGACCCACGTGGATAGTTTCACTGTCCACTACGTACCCACCTGCGGGCAAATAGTCGCCTTGGGCAGAAGTCACGGCGAGTAACTGGCTTAGTGATCAGAGTACACGTCGTGGCTTATGGTGCTCTGGGTGGCACCACACCATTTAACGGGGTTGAGGTCCTGGTGGGGCCCTCGCGGGATCTGGGTCGGGCTACGGCCGCCCCCACTCCTGGGCCAGCAACTCGAACGAGCGGACCCGGTCGGCGTGGTCGTGTGTGATGGAGGTCACCAGAATCTCGTCGGCGCCGGTGGCGCCCTGCAGTACCCGCAACCCCTTGGCGACCGTCGCGGGTGAGCCGACGAACTGGGTGGCGATCCGGTCGGCGACGAGCGCCTCGTCTTCCTCGGTCCAGGCGTGCGCGGCCGTCTCCGCCGGATCCGGGAACGGGATTGCGCCGCCGCCGGAGCGGATGCTGCGCACCCACAGCCCGTACGGCGCGGCGAGCTCCCGCGCGGTGGCGTCGTCCTCGGCGACGACCACGTCCGCGGATACCAGCAGGTGCGGCCGGCCGCCCACCGAGGACGGCCGGAACGCGTCCCGGTAGGTGTCCGCCGCCTCCAGCACCGTCGCCGGGCTGACGTGGTAGTTGGCCGCGAACGGCAGCCCGTGCTGTCCGGCGACCTGGGCACTCTGACCGCCGCTGCTGCCCAGGATCCACACCTCGGCGTCGGCACCCTCGCCCGGCACCGCGTGCGCGGCCAGCCCGTCGGCGGAACGGTAGCCCCCCTCCAGGAACGCGAGGATGTCCCCGACCTGGGCGGCGAAATCCGGAGACCGGGCGCCCGGCTGCTGCAGCAGCGACGCGTGCAGGGCGAACCGGGGGGAGCTGACCAGCCGGGCGATCGAGAACCGCGGCGGGATCAGCAGCCCGCTGACGGTGCGCGACGGCTCGGGTGGCGGGCCCGGGAAACCGGCCGGGGCCGCCACCAGTTCCCGCGCCGCCTCCGCCCGGCGCTGCCCGGACCGGCCGAGGCCCAAGTCGATCCGCCCCGGGTACAGCGCGGCCAGCGTGCCGAACGCCTCGACCACGGACAGCGGGGTCTGGTGCCCCAGCTGCACCGCACCTGAGCCCACCCGGATCCGGCGGGTGGCCGCGGCGACCGCGGCGATCAGCACGGCAGGCGCCGAGCTGGCTACCCCGGGCGCGAAGTGATGCTCGGCGAGCCAGTAACGGTGGTAGCCGAGCTCGTCGGCCCGGCGGGCGAGGTCGAGGGTGTTGCGGAGCGCCGCCGCCACCGTGCTGCCCGAGCTGACCGGGGCCAGGTCGAGGATGGACAGCGGGGCTGGCTGGTCAGGCATGGACCTGCTCCTCTCGCGCGAGGGCGCTGCTCCCGGTGGCCCGGGCGGCGGGCTGCGCGGCCGCGGCCCAGGCGGCGGCCGGCCGGGCGGACCCGAGGCCCAGGCGCTCCCGCAGCGTCCCGGCCCGGTATTCCGTCCGCAGCACTCCTCTTTCCTGCAGCAACGGGACAACCTTCGCGACGAACTCGTCGAGGCCGGCCGGAATGATGTGCGGGACGAGGATGAACCCGTCGCAGGCGTCCTGCTGCACGAACCGGTTGATCTGCCCGGCGACCCCGGCCGGGGTCCCGATGAACGACTGCCGCCCGGTCACTTCGATCATCAGCTCCCGGATGCTGAGCTTCTTCTCCTCCGCCAGCGCCCGCCACTGCCGCGCGGTTTCCATGGGGTCAGCGTGCTGGCGCGCCCGGCCCTGGATGATCGACGGCGCGGCGGGTTCCGGGTCAGTTTCGGGCAGCGGCCCTTCCGCGTCGTAGCCGGACAGGTCGGTGTTCCAGACCTGCTCCAGGAGCAGGATCGCTGTTTGCGGGCTGACCTGCTGGCGGCGGATATGGTGGGCGCGCTCGCGGGCGTCATCCTCGGTGTCGCCCAGCACGAAGCTGGCGCCAGGCAGCACCTTCAGCTCGTCCGGCACCCGGCCGTAGCGGGCCAGCCGGGACTTCACGTCGGCGTAGAACTCGCGCCCGGCGCCGAACGTGGAGTGCCGGGTGAAGATGGCGTCCGCGCTGGCCGCGGCGAACTCCCGCCCACCGCCGGAGTCCCCGGCCTGGATGATCACGGGGTGCCCCTGCGGGCTGCGGGGCACGGTGAAGTGCCCGGCGATGTCAAAGTGCTCCCCGTGGTGCGCGAACGCGCCCGGCGGTGCCTCGCGGACGAACACGCCGCGCTCCGGGCCGGCGGCGATCGCCCCGGCCGGCCAGGAATCCCACAGCTCCCGTGTGGCCTGCACGAATTCCGCGGCCCGCTGGTAGCGCTGTTCCCGGTCGAGATAGCCGCCGCGGCGGAAGTTCTCGCCGGTGAACGCGTCCGGTGAGGTGACTACGTTCCACGCGGCCCGGCCGCCCGACAGGTGGTCGAGCGTGGCGAACTGGCGGGCGACCTCGTACGGCTCGTTATAGGTGGCCTGGATCGTGCCGGCCAGGCCCAGGTGGGTGACCACCCCGGCCAGCGCGGCCAGGACCGTCATCGTGTTCGGGCGGCCGACCACGTCCAGGTCGTGGATCTGGCCGCGCTGCTCGCGCAGCCGCAGCCCTTCGGCCAGGAAGAAGAAGTCGAACATTCCCGCCTCGGCCGTCCGGGCCAGGTGCTCGAAGGACGCGAACTCGATCTGGCTGGCGGCCTGCGGGTCGCTCCAGACCGTGTGGTTGTTAACGCCCGGGAAGTGCGCGGCCAGGATCACCTGCTTGGCTGGGCTAGCCTCTACCGGGCCGGTCATGGCGCGGATCTCCTCGGTGTCTGCGGGCGGGTTTCGGGGTGGGTCATGCGGCCGTGGTCGCGTAGCGGCTGGCCGGCCGGGGCAGCCCCAGCCGTTCTCGCAGGCTCCGGTCCGGATAACCGGCCCGGAAGGCGCCCCGGCGCTGCAGCGCGGGCACCAGCCCGCGGGTGATCTGCTCCAGGTCGTGCGGGAGCACCGCGGGCCGGAGCCGGTACCCATCGAGACCCTCCCCCCACTCCAGCAGCAGCCCCGCGAGCTGGCCGGGGGTGCCGGTGAACACGGCCGCGTCGGGCGCGTACCTGGCCTCGTCGAGGTGGTCCAGCCGGCCCCGCCGGCCCGCAGCGACGCCGGCGTCACGGTCCAGGAACACGACCAGGTCCCCGAACACCCGCAGCGGCGGGCCTGCGCGCCCGGTCTCGCGTTCAGCCTCGCGGACCTGGCCGGCGATCGCCCGGGCGTCGCCGGCGTCGCGCGGGGTGACGAAGACGACGTCCGCCGCGGCGGCTGCGAACCGGTAGGGCAGCGGCCCGTGGGCCAGGGCGGCCACGACCGGCTGTCCCTGCGGCGGGCGGGGCGTGATCGAGGGTCCCCGGACGCTGAACCAGCGGCCCTCGAAGTCGATGTAGTGCAGCTTGTCGCGGTCGACGAACCGGCCGCTCGGGACGTCACGGATGACCGCGTCGTCGGCCCAGCTGTCCCACAGCCGGCGGACCACCTCGACCGCGTCGGCGGCCTCGCCGAACAGGCCGGCGACATGGTCCGCGACGACCGGATCAGCCCGGCCAGCGGGCCGGCCGGGGGCGCCGGGTCGCAGTTCGGGGAGCTCACGGCGGCCGAAGTGGGCGGCCTCGCTGGCCCGGCTGGACACCTGCGCGCGCCAGCCGGCCCGTCCTGAGCTGACGTAGTCGAGCGTGGCGATGGCCGTGGACACGTGGAACGGCTCGGTGTGCGTGGTCGTAGCCGTGGGCACCAGCCCGATCCGCGAGGTCGCCGGCGCGAGCTGAGCCGCGATCAGCACCGCGTCCAGCCGTCCGCGGACCTGGTCGGCCCGGCCGTCCGGGCCGCCGTAGCGTGAGGCGGCCTGCAGGCCCAGTGCGTCCTCGATCGTGATGAAGTCCAGCAGCCCGCGCTCGGCCTCCGCGGCCAGGTCCGCCCAGTAGCCGGAGGTGAACAGGTCCCCCGGCCGGGCGCCCGGCTCCCGCCACCCGGCGGGATGCCATCCCGCCCCGTCGAGCGCCGCCGCGAGGTGAAGTGCTGCGGCTTCCGGCATCCCCTGGCTCCTTCCCGGGCCCGGGCTCGGTCCCCGGGCGGTCCGCGGTCACGACGCTACGCCGCCAGGCCCCAATAAGTCTATAAATCCGATCGACATAAGTGATTATGCGGGGGGTCAGCTCATGCGCCACTCCCCTGACCGCCGGCACGGAGCTCCCCTGGCCGTCGTAGGGTCGGATGATCACCACGACCTGGCGAGAGGATCCCCGTGCCCGCACCAGAGGCTGAGCCACTGCCGGTTCTCGAGGCCCTGCACTCGACCCCGGCCCGCCGCTACCTGTCCCCCGAGCCGATCCCGGATGAGGTCATCTGGGCCATCCTCGACGCGGCGGTGCGCGGCCCGACCGGCGGCAACGTGCAGGGCTGGGGCTGGGTCGTGGTCACCGACCCGGCGGTCAAGCAGCAGGTGGCCGGCTGGTACCTGGAAGGCTGGAACCGGGCGTACGGCAGCCGGCGGGACGAGATCCTGGCGGCGCCGCCCGGCCCGGACGGTCTGAGCCGGCCCTCGTTCCTGGCCGCCGAGCACCTGGCCCACCACATCGCGGAGGCACCGGTGTGGATCTTCCCGGTGCTGCGCCACGCGGCCGCGGCCCGCAGCCCCCGGCTTGGCAGCTCGATCTACGGCGCGGTCCAGCAGCTCATCCTGGCCGCCCGGGCCCACGGGGTGGGCACCACCCTGACCACGCTGTACTCCGGCCATGAAGACGAGGTGCGGGAACTGCTGGGGCTGCCCGAAGACGCGCTGACCATGGGACTGCTGCCGCTGGGCTACCCAGCCCGGGGCCGCTGGGCCCAGCCGAAGCGCCGCCCGGTGGAAGAGGTCGTCCACTGGGACCAGTGGGGTGCCACCCGGCCGCGGCCCTGATTAGGAGTCCGGCCCGCGAGCGCGGCGCGTGCCGCGCTCCCGGGCCGGGGTCTCTCACGATCCAGCACCGGGCGGGGCGGCCAGCCGCCGCCCGGTGATCATCGGATGCTCAGCAAGCCGCCGCAACCGGCGCAAGGATGTTGCCGTCCGCCGCGTTTGCCCCCCAGTCCGGGCTCGCGTCCGTCCACTGGCTGGCGACAGCCGGGCATGCGGAGTCTGCCCCGAAGCCTGCCGTGTACGTCCACGACCCGGTGGTGCCCAGCTCACTGCTCGCCGCGCCACTCACATAGAACCGGGCGCCGGCGCCGAAGAACTGCTCTGGCCACGCGCCAGTGGTCTGCCGGCCGCCGGGCACGTTTCCCTGGTCGTTCTCCGACGAGGGCACCAGGGTCTTGCTGGCCGACTTCCACGACGAGTAGAAGTCGTACCGGTACGACCCGGACATGGTGCCGGTCACCTGGGCGCCGATCGCCGGGGCACTGCCGCCGTTCAGGCTGCCGTTCCCTGGCGAGGTGTCCCCCGGGACCGTGGTGAACGACCCCTTGTCGGTGATCTTCCCCGTCCAGTGGTAACAGTGCCCGGTGGGGGCGGAGCCGCCGCAGTAGGACAGGGCGACCTCCGACGCCAGGGTCACCGAGGCGGAGCGGACCAGCGTGTCGTTGGCCCAGTTGCCATGGTCGCCGCTGTCGGGGCGGTCGCTGACCTTAGTGACCGCGGTGGACGTATAAGACTTCACCGCCGGCCGTGCCGCAGCTGACGCGGACGTGGCGGCGAGCCCTGCCGCCGTAAGGGAGGCGGCGAGCACCGGGCCCGCCACCCAGCGCGTACGGAACTGCATGGGTACCTCTTTCTCTGGGGTGAATGATCTGCCCCCGGGGCATCGGTGTCCCGGGGGGACCATCCACAGGAAAGGACGCGCCAGAGAGCGGACCGGGTTACCTCGGGTCAACCGGCGGTAAGCACCCCATCACGCCGGGCTCCGGCGCTGCGGTGAGGACCGGGCGGGGCTCCAGGACGTCACGAATCCCCGGTCGCAAGCTCCCGGGTCGGAGCCGGTGAGCGGGATCGAACCGCTGACCTGCCGTTTACAAGACGGCTGCTCTGCCAACTGAGCTACACCGGCGGGGCTGGCTGAATCGTAGCCGACCGCCGGGCTGGCGGACGCGGCAGCAGCCCGGCGGGGCAGCCGCCCTCCGGGCCGTCCCCGGTGACTTCTAGTCACCCAGGGGGAGCAATCCGCAAATCTTCGTCCCGCCAGGGGGAGCCAAAACTTCGGTTAACCACGTACTATCCGGCTAACACGGTCGCTTGGTCACAAGGTCACAAGGCGGTGGGGCGAATGACCGTACCCGTGCCCAGCGGTTTCGATGAGATCGGGCTGCTTCCCGGCAATCACGTCTGCGCGTTCTACCGCGGCGATGCCGACCGCGACCGGCTGCTCGGCGGTTACCTCGGCGCCGGGCTCACCGCGGGGGACAAGTGCGTCTGCATCGTCGACTCCGCGGGCACCGCGGAGCGGCTCCAGGCGCTGCCCGGGGCCTGCGGCGAGCCCGGGCCGTACACCGGCCAGCTGGACATCCACCTGCCCGAGTCGACCTACCTGGCCGGCGGCGAGTTCACCACCAGCGACATGCTCACGTTCTGGACCGAGAACATGGTCAAGGCGGAGGTCGAGGGGTACTCGTTCTGCCGCCTGGCCGGCGAGATGACGTGGGCGCTGCGCGACGCGCCGGGGGTCGAGCACCTGGTCAGCTACGAGTCCGAGCTGAACCGCGTCACCGCCAGCTACCCGGTCGTCGTGCTGTGCCTGTACGACCTGGACCGCTTCAGCGGCGAAGTCGTGGTCAACATCGTCAAGACCCATCCGCAGGTGCTGATCCAGGGCATCCTCGTCGAGAACCCGTACTACGTCGGGCCGGACGAGTTCCTCAGGTCAGCGAGCCCCGTGCCCGCCACCCGACTGCCCGCCGCCGCCGTGCCCGCGGGCCCCAGGTCCGCGAGCGCCTGACCGGCCGCGCGATGACCGCCGAGCAGACGACGAGGAAGAACGGACCCCGCGACACCGCGGCCGTGGTGCGGCTGCCCCGGCGTCCCGGCCGGCCAGCCGAGACGGACCTGCGCGAACGGCTGGGCGAGTTCCGGGCCCTGCTGGTCATCTCGCTGCTCATGACCGAGTCGGTCAACGAAGAGCAGATCCTGGAACTGGCCGCGTCCAGCGCCCCGGGGCTCGGGCCCTGGCGGATCGAGGGATACGGCTTCACCGACGGCCAGTGGCGGCCCGGCCCGGGCCGGACCGCGGCATCGCCTGCCGGGCTGACCAGGCAGCTGGCCACGCTGGGCAGCGCCAGCGGCCCGGTCAGGCTGACCGGCCGCCCGTGGGCCTGGGCCTACCCACTGCGCGGCATCGGCGGCCTGCTCGGCCACCTGATCGCCTCCTGCGAGGAGGAACCCTCGGCCGAGCAGCGGTTCCTGGTCCAGGTCATCGCGCAGCAGACCGGGGTGGCCGTGTCCAACGCGCGGCTGCACGCCCGGGAGCGGGCCACCGCGGCCGAGCTCGCCGCGACCAACACGGCGCTCGCCGAGACCGTCACCACCCTGCAGCGCAGCATGGACATCCACCAGCGGCTCACCCGGGTGGCGGTCTCCGGGGAAGGCCAGCCGGGTATCGCCCGGGCCCTGCACGAGCTGACCGGGATGCCAGTCGCGATCGAGGACCGCTACGGCAACCTGAACGCCTGGGCCGGTCCCGGCCAGCCGGGACCGTACCCGAAGGAGTCCTTCGCCCAGCGCGAGCACCTGCTCCGCCGGCTGATGCGGGCCGGCTCGCCGACCCGGGACGGGGAGCGGCTCATCCTGCTGGCCTCACCGCGCACCGACGTGATGGGGGTCCTGGCCCTGATCGACCCGGGGCGGCGCGCCGACCACGCCGACCTGGTAGCGCTGGAGCACGGCGCGACCGTGCTGGCCATGGAGCTGGCCCGGCTGCGCGGCATCGCCGACGCGGAACTGCGGCTGAGCCGCGACCTGGTGCATGACCTGCTGGCCGGGACCGACGACGAGAGCGCGCTGTCCCGGGCCGAGGCCCTCGACTATGACCTGCGCCGGCCGCACCGCGTGGTCATCGTTGAGGGCAAAGGCCGGGCCCGGGCCCACGATGCGCTGCTCAGCGCGGTCCGGCGGGCCATGCGCCAGGCCCGCCAGGACGGCCTGTTCGAGACCTGGTCCGGCAACGTCGCGGTGATCACGGCGGGCCAGACCGACTGGGAGCAGCTGCGCCGCGCGATCATGTCCGACCTCGGCGGCCAGGTCCGCGTGGGGGTGGGCGGCCCCGCGGCCCGGCCCTCCGAGCTGACCCGCTCCCTGCGCGAGGCGGGCCTGGCGCTGCGGCTGCAGAAGACGCTGCTGCCCGGCGACAGCGCCTGCGAGTACCCGAAGCTCGGCATCTTCCGGATGCTGGCCGCCATCCCGGACCTCACCGACGTGGACTCGTTCGTGCGGGAGTGGCTGGGCAGCCTGCTCGACTACGACGCGCGCCGCAAATCCGAACTGGTGCACACGCTCACCCAGTACCTGGAGCACGGCGGCAACTACGACGCGACCGCCGCCCAGCTGTCCGTGCACAAGAGCACGCTCAAGTACCGGCTGCAGCGGATCCGCGAGCTCACCGGCCTGGAGCTGAACGACCCCGACGTGCACTTCAACCTGCAGCTCGCCACCCGGGCGTGGGGGACTTTGCAAGCCCTGCACGACGAGCGCTGACCGCGCGCTACGGCCCCTGATCCGCCAGGTCGACGTCTGGCCCGTTCTTCGTCCCCCGGTGACCTGCCCCGCCCGCGCCCCGCTGGCGATGCTGAGACAGGCAGGCACGGTCTGTGCGGCAGAGCAGCGGCGAGGGGTCACGGATGATCGACGTACGCAACCCGGGCGACGGATTCAGGTCACTACGGGCGCGGGTCGCCGCGCTCGGGACGCTCGGGCCCGGTGACCGCGGCGCGGACGGCGCCCCGCTGACCGTAGGCGAGTGGGCGCTGCTGATCGACGACATCGTGGACCACCCGGCGGACAACACCGAGGGCCTGTGGAACGTGGCCGGCCCGGACGAGGACGACCGCGAGTACGACGCGATCTTCGTGGGCGGCGGCGCGAGCGGCCGGTTCGGCTCGGCCTTCCTGAAGGCCCGGGGTGGCCGGCAGCTCACCATCGACGCCTGGCCGTTCCTCGGCGGGTCCTGCCCGCACCAGGCGTGCGTGCCGCATCACCTGTTCTCCGAGGCGGCCCGGGAGATGGACCTGGCCCGGCACATGCAGGGGCGGCTGTGGTACCCGGAGTTCGACGAGAAGCGGGCCAGCATCC
>JAOPYP010000115.1 GCA_025964635.1 Actinomycetes bacterium
GCAAGGTAACACTCACCATCTACGCTGCCCAGGGCTACGACAAGGCGGCCGTGGCCGCCTTCCAGAAGGCCACCGGCATCCCGGTCAAGCTGGACGACAACTCGACCGGCCCGCTGCTGACCCAGATCGAGGCGTCCAAGAACAACCCCAACTGGGGCCTGCTCTGGGTGGACGGGGCGACCGCGTTCGCCGGACTTGACCAGCAGGGCCTGCTGCTCAAGGGGTACGAGCCGAACGTCACCTGGAACACGCTCGGCACCCAGTCCCTGCCCTCCGACAAGAGCTACACCCCGACCGGGGTCACGCTGATGGCCGCGATCGTCTACGACAAGACCAAGGTCAAGAACCCGCCCTCGACCTGGCAGCAGCTGCTGCAACCACAGTGGAAGGGCATGGTGGGGATGAACGACCCGTCCCAGTCCGGGCCCACCTACCCGTTCATCGCCGGGATGATGAACTACCTCGGCGGGGTGAACGCGGGCGAGAGCTTTTTCAGCAAGCTCAAGGCGAACGGCCTGATCATCCACCCCACGAACGGGCCCACGCTTCAGGCGCTCACGAGCGGCCAGATCAAGCTCGCGCTGGTGCAGAGTTCCGCCGGCACCGGCGCCGCGCTCGCCGACAAGAACCTGGTCGTGAAGTACCTGACCCCGGCGACCGTGCTGCCTGGCGCGATCGGCATCGACGCCAAGGCACCCCCGGCGGTGCAGGCCGAGGCTAAGAAGTTCATCACGTGGGTGCTCTCCCCGGCCGGCCAGAAGGTCATGCAGAGCGGTGACCCCGCCGGCGACTCGCTGTACTACCCGGTCATCCAGGGCACCAACCCGCTGGCCGGGCTTCCCTCGGTGGCCAGCGTGAAGACCCAGACCATCAACCCGTATAGCTGGGGGCCCAAGGAGGCCACCATCAACACCTGGTTCGACTCGAACATCGTCCGCTGATGCTGTTCCCGCGGCGGATGGGCAGTTCTTGCTGGCCCAGGCGGGACCGCCCCAGGTGACCGCCACCAGGAACGTGGTGGTGCCCGGCCCGGCTGCGGCCGGCCCGGGCACCCCGCGCTGGCGCCGGCTCCCCGCCCCACGTGGCCTGACCGCCCTGTTCGGCCGGCTCGGCATGCCCCTGTTCTGGGCGGCGCTCGTCCTCTTCATCCTGGTGCCGTGCGCCAGCTCGATCGCGCTCGCCATCTCACCCCGGTTGTTCAGCCAGGGCACGCAGTGGTTCACGCTGAGCTACCTGGGCCAGGCGTTCAGCGGCTCGACCGCCATCGCCATCACCAACTCGCTGTGGGTGAGCGCCGCCGCGGCCGCGCTTGGCCTGGCCATCGGCTTCCCGATCGCGTGGCTGGCGGGCCGGACCACCCTGCCGGGGCGCCGGTTCGTGGCGGGCGGCATGTGGCTGGTGCTGCTGCTGCCCTCGTGGCTGCCCGCCCTGGGCTGGGAACGGCTGGTCGAGCCAGCCGGCCCGATGTACCGGCTCGGCCTGAACTGGCCGTGGGTGACCCACGCCGTCATGGGGCCGGCCGGCGTGGTGTTCCTGCTCGGCCTGCGCTCAGTACCATTCACGTACCTGGCCGTCACCGCGGCGCTGGCCGGGCTCGGGCAGGAGTTCGAGGACGCGGCCCGGGTCCATGGCGCGAGCCGGGTCGCGACATTGCGGCTGATCTGGCCGATGCTGGCCCCGGCCATCTGGTCCGCGCTGGCCATCGGGTTCGCGGAGTCGATCAGCGACTTCGGGGTGGCCGCTACCCTCGCCTACAACTCGAACTTCAGCCTGGCCACCTACCAGTTGTTCGCGGCGATCGGCAATTTCCCGCCGAGCTTCCCGCTCGCCTCGGCCATGGGCACGCTGCTCGTCGCGGCCGTGGCCATCCCGCTGGCCTTGCAGGCCCGTGCGCTGCGCGGACGGTCCTACCAGATGCTGTCGGGGCGGACCCGCCAGGCTGTCCGGCGCCAGCTAAGCCGGCCTGGCGCCATCGCCGCGGCGGCGGGCGTCGGGCTGTTCTACCTGATCGCCCTGGGCGTGCCGGGCTTCGGCGCGGTCAGCGCGTCGCTGCTCGGCGACTTCGGCGGGTCCTACACGCTGACCCTGGTGAACTACCGGGCGCTGCTGCACGAGGCAGGCCAGATCGGCCCGCTGGAACGTTCGCTGATCTACGCCGCGGTGACCTCGTTCATCACGGTGACCGGCGGTTTCGTCGCCGCCTGGCTGCTCGCCCAGCGGCGCGCGAAGTCGTCCAGGTTCCTGGATTTCCTGCTGCTGGCGGCGATCGCGCTGCCCAGCGTGGTGTTCGCGGCGGGCTACATCTTCGCCTACAACCTGCCCTTCTGGTCCCGGCTGGGCATCAACCTGTACCAGACGACCACCTTGCTCGTCATCGCGTACGCGGCGTCCAGCCTGCCGACCACCGCCCGGGTCCTGGTGGGTGCGGTCTCCCAGCTGCAGCCCTCACTGAAGGACGCGGCGCGCACGCACGGAGCCGGCGCCGTCACCGCCTGGGCTCGCGGCGTGCTGCCGGTGGTGTCCCGCCCGATCGTCATGGCCTGGCTGCTCGTGTTCTGCGGGGTGTTCCTGGAACTGCCGATCTCGCAGTTGCTCTACGCGCCCGGCTCGCCGCCCGCCTCCATCGCCATCCAGAGCAACCTCAGCAACTACCACTTCGGCGTGGGCATGGCCCAGGCAGTGCTGGCCGTGGGCATCGCCCTGGCCGCGGTGCTGATCGTGCTGGGCGGCTACCGGCTGCTCGCCCCCGCCGGCTGGCGCAGGATCGGAGGAGCCTCCCGTGGCTGAGCGTATTTCCATCGAAGCCGTCAGCAAGGTCTATCCCGGCGGCAGCCAGGCCTTGCGCGAGGTATCGCTCGCCGTGGAGCCCGGCACGTTCATGGTGCTGCTCGGCCCGTCCGGGTCGGGCAAGACCACGCTGCTGCGCAGCCTGGCCGGCATCGAGCGGGTGACGTCGGGACGGATCTCGATCGGCGGCCGGATGATGGCCGACGGGCGCGTGCACGTGCCGCCGGACCAGCGGGATCTGTCCATGGTCTTCCAGGACTACGCGCTGTGGCCGCACCTGATGGCGCGGGACAACGTGGCGTTCGCGCTGCGCCGCCGCAAGCTGCCGCGGGCCCAGGCGGGCGAGCGGGCGGCGGCCATGCTGGACCGGGTCGGCCTGGGCGCGCTCGGCCAGCGGTACCCGAACGAGCTGTCCGGTGGCGAGCAGCAGCGGGTCGCGCTGGCCCGTGCCCTGGTCGCCGACACCGGGCTGATCCTGTGCGACGAGCCGCTGTCCAACCTCGACGCCGACCTGCGGGAGCGGATGCGGCTGGAGATCTCGGCGCTGGTCCGCGAGGCCGGCGCGACCACCGTCTACATCACCCACGACCAGGCTGAGGCGTTCGCGCTGGCCGACCGGGTGGGCATCCTGGAGCACGGCCGGCTGGTCCAGCAGGGCACCCCGGAGGAGATCTACACCCAGCCCGCGACGCCGTTCGTGGCCCGCTTCACCGGCCTGTCCGGCGAGCTGCCGGTCCAGGTCCGCGGGACGGCCGCCGACGGCACCGTCGGGGTGGAGCTCGCCGGCCCGGCCCAGGCCCGGCCGTTCCACGCCCGGGGGCCGGGCCTGCCCCCCGGCGAGGCGGCCGCGCTGCTGATGATCCGGCCAACCGGGGTCCAGCTGGTCGCCAGCCACACCGGCGAGCATCATGTCACGGGCACGGTCGCCGACGTCGCGTTCCGCGGCCGCGGCTACGAGCACGCCATCGACATCCCCGGGCACGGCCGCCTGACCAGCGTCTTCTCCGACACCCGGGCGGCCCGCGGCGAGCACGTCGGGCTGCGCCTGGACCCGCGGGGCTGCCATCTGTTCAGCGCCGGGCCCGCGGTGC
>JAOPYP010000133.1 GCA_025964635.1 Actinomycetes bacterium
GCACCGCGGCCCGGGCCCCCTCGATCAGCGGCACGGCGGCGTGGTCCAGCACGGCGGACACCCCGCTCGCGCGGGCCAGCTTGAACAGGTGGCCGAGCAGCCCGAACCCGGTCACATCGGTGGCGCACCGCACGCCGGCGGCCAGCGCGGCCCGGCTGGCCCCGGCGTTGAGCGTGGTCATCACCTCGATCGCGTGCGGCTCGACCTCGCCCGTCGCCTTGTGCCGGGAGTTGAGCACTCCGCTGCCGATCGGCTTGGTCAGGCAGATCGGCAGCCCAGGCTGGCCCGCGTCGATGCGCAGCAGCGCGTCCGGGTCGGCCAGCCCGGTCACGGCCATGCCGTACTTGGGTTCCGGGTCGTCGATGCTGTGCCCGCCTGCCAGCAGGCAGCCGGCGTGCCGGGCCGCGTCCAGGCCGCCGCGCAGCACCTCGCCGGCCAGCTCGAAGGGAAGCCTGGCCCGCGGCCAGCCGAGCAGGTTGAGCGCGACCAGCGGGGTGCCCCCGACCGCGTACACGTCAGAGAGCGCATTGGTGCCGGCGATCCGGCCGAAGGTGTAGGCGTCGTCCACCACCGGGCCGAAGAAGTCGGCGGTGGTCACCACCGCCTGGCCGTCACTGATCCGCACGACCGCCGCGTCGTCGCCGTGCTCCACCCCGATGAGCAGCTCGGCGTCGATCCGCTGCACCGCCGGCTGGCCCGGGGGGACCGGGGCGGCCAGCATCTGCGCGACCACCTGTTCCAGCTCACCCGGCGGGATCTTGCAGGCGCACCCTCCGCCGGATGCGTACTGGGTCAGCCGGATATCAGCGGAGACGCTCATGGCCTGCACTCTAGTGCGGCATCATCTTGCGGCTGGGGCGGGGACGTGGTGCCATTCCAGAAGGCCGGGCCCGCCGGGCCCACCAGGCGGAGGTGAGCGGTGACATCCGAGGTTCTCCGGGAGCGGGCGCAGATCGAGGAATCGATCCGGGGCCAGACGGTGTGTGATCAGCTCCGGCTGACCGCGGAGCAGTTCCCGGACTACCCCGCCCTGTCACAGAACACCCCAGTGGGGGGCGGTGCGGAAGGGGGCAGCCGCGCCGGGGCCCCGGCCCCGGCCAGTGCAGCGGACGGCGGCCCGGCTGGCTGGACGACCCTGACCTGGGCCCAGGCCCGGCAGCAGGCGCTGGAGCTGGCGGCGGGCTTCATCGCGCTCGGCGTGGCCCCCGGCGAGCGCGTCGCGATCATGATGCCGAACCGGGCCGAGCACGTGCTGGCCGACTTTGCCGCGGTGCACGCGGGCGCGGTCCCGGTGACCTTCTACGCCACGCTCGCCGCGGAGCAGGTGGCCTTCGTCGCCGGGGACTGCGCGGCGCGGATCGCCGTGCTGGACGGGCCGGACCAGCTGGCCCGGTGGGAGCCGGTCCTGTCCAGGCTGCCCGGCCTGAGCCGGATCATCGTCCGGGACCCTAGCGTGTGCCCGGCGGGGGAGCAGTACCTGACCTGGGACGACTTCGCCGCGCTGGGCCGCGAGCGGCTGGCCGCCGAGCCCGGCATCGTGACCGCCCGGCTGGCGGCGATCACCGCCGAGGACCCGGTCACGCTGCTGTACACCTCCGGGACCACCGGCAACCCCAAGGGCGTCCTGCTCACCCACCACTGCGTGCTGTACGAGGTGGCCGCGGGGGAACGAGGCGGCACCATCAAGCCGCACGTCCGCTGGGTCTCCTACCTGCCCCTGGCGCACATCGCGGAGCGGATGTTCAGTATCTACCTGCCGGTCAGCACGGCCGGGCACGTGCATTTCTGCCCGGACGTACAGGAGCTCGTGAAAACCGTTGGGGAAGTGCGTCCTACCGCCTTCTTCGGCGTTCCGCGGGTGTGGGAGAAGATCAAGGCGGGCATCCAGGCCCTGCTGGCCGGCGAGGCCGACCCGGCCCGGCGGGCCGCGGTGGAGCAGGCCATGGACGTCGGGCGCCGGTACGTGGAGAGCACCCAGTACGGCCGGACCACGCCGGACGAGCTCGCCGAGGCGTTCCGCCAGGCCGATGAGCAGGTTCTGGGGCCGATCCGGTCGCTGCTCGGGATGGGCGAAGCCGACGTGGTATCCAGCGCGGCGGCCCCGCTGCCCCCGGAGGTGGCGGCCTTCTTCGCGGGCCTGGGCATGAGGATCCTCGACATCTACGGGATGACCGAGACCACCGGGGCGTTCACCTCGAACACGGTGACCGAATTCCGGCTGGGGACCGTGGGGCGGGCGTTCGCGGGCACCGAGGTCATGATCGGTGAGGACGGCGAGATCCTGACCCGGGGGCCGCTCAACACGCCCGGCTACCTGAACCGGCCCGACCTGACCGCGGAACTCATCGACGCGGACGGCTGGCTGCACACCGGCGACATCGGCCACCTGGACGACGACGGCTTCCTGTCCGTGGTGGACCGCAAGAAGGAGCTCATCATCACCGCGGGCGGGGAGAACGTGCCGCCCGCCGCCGTCGAGAACCTGCTGGTGGCCCACGCGCTGATCGGCCAGGCGCTGGCCTACGGGGACCGCCGGCCCTACCTGGTCGCGCTGCTGACGCTCGACGCCGAGGTCGCGCCGCCCTGGGCGAAAGCCCGGGGCATCGAGGCAAGCTCGCTGGCGGCCCTGGCCCAGAACCCGGTGGTGCTGGCCGAGATCGAGCAGGCCGTCACCGCGGCCAACCAGCAGCTGGCCCGGGTGCAGCAGGTCAAGCGCTGGCGCCTGCTGCCGGTGGAGTGGACCGCGGAGAGCGAGGAACTCACGCCGACGCTGAAGCTCAAGCGGCGCGTGGTGCACGCCAAGTACTCCGACGACATCGACACCCTCTACGCCGGATAAGGCCTACGCCGGATAAGGTCTGCACCGGAGGCGTCTGGGTGCCTGGTGGCCCTCCCGGTCTTCAAAACCGGTGGACGGCGCTCCGCGCCGCCGGCGGGTTCGATTCCCGTCCGCCTCCGCCACCTCCTCTAGGGTCTGGCGCCCGACTACTGCCGCAGGTAAGCTCCCCAGGCTCCCTGTATTGCTGACATCCCCTAATGGCCGGTGCTCCGCGCCGCCGGCGGGTTCGATTCCCGTCCGCCTCGGCCAGCAGCGCACACTCTGCTCCGGCGCTTCATGCCGCGCGGTGGCGGGCCAGCCAGACGGTCGCGGCGATGAGCAGCACCGAGAGAGCGAGCAGCCAGCCGCCTTCGATCCACTGGAACGGCCAGAACCGGCTGTCAGGCTGGTAGGTCG
>JAOPYP010000142.1 GCA_025964635.1 Actinomycetes bacterium
CCGGTTGCGGCCGGGCTGGGCCGCGGGGCTGGTCTTGCTGGCGGACTGGGTCCCGGGGGCGGCCAGCACGCCAGGCGAGACCGCCCTGTGCAGCCCCGCCACGCCCAGGAACCCGGCCACCGCCCCGGCCAGGACCAGCCATGGCGCACGCTTCATCGGGTGCTCCCCATGTGTGCTCTCCTCCGCGAACAGGCCGCCCGGTCAGAGGGCGAATGCCTCGTGATGGATAACCTCGTCCGGGATACCCAGTTTTCGTGCGGTATCGACGATCGAGGCGACGAACCCTTCCGGCCCGCAGACGTACACGTCGCGCTGGGCCAGGTCGGGCACCAGCCGCGGCAGCGAGGTCTCGTCGATGGCCGCCTCCTCCCGGGAGCCGACCAGCTCGTGAATCGTCCCGCGGCGGTGTTTCACCAGCTCCCGGACCTCGGTGCTGAGGACCAGGTCCGCGGGCTGACTGGCCCGGAGCAGGACCACCGGCGCACTCCCCCGGGGCAGATCCTCGAGCAGCGACCGCAGCGCGGTCACCCCGATCCCGGCGGCGACGAGCAGGGCCCGGGGCCGCCGCTGGGCGTACCGGGTGAACGCCCCGTACGGGCCCTCGATGGCGATCCTGGTCCCGGGCCGGATGCTGGCCAGCCCGGCGGAGTGGTCTCCCACTGCCTTCACGGTCAGCCGCAGGTACGGGGGCTGCGGCAGCGCGGACAGTGAGTACGGGTGGGCCTGCCACCACATGCCCCTGGTCAGGAACCGCCAGCAGAAGAACTGCCCGCCGGACACAGCCAGCCGGTCGAGGCGGCGGCCGGTGCAGATCACGGATACCACGCCGGGCCCCTCGGCGCGTACCTCGGCGACCGTCAGCCGGTGCCGCAGGCTCCGGGCGGCCGGCAGGCCGAACCGGTAGCAGAGCACCAGGCCCGCGGTCGCCGCCCAGGCCACCGACCAGACGACCCGGGTCAGCGGGTGGCCGACGAACGCCGGGCCGAGCACGATGACGTGCGCGAACGAGATAGCCAGGGCCAGGTACATCCACAGGTGGATCAGCCACCAGGTCTCCCGGCGCAGCCGGCGCCGCACGGCGCGCACCGAGATGATGCCGATCAGGCCCATCAGGGCGAGGCCGAGGGTCGCGGTGAGCACGTCCGGGTACCTGGTCAGCAGGATGCCTGCCTCGTGCCACGCCCCGGCCCGGGCCGTTTCGGCGTAGCCGAGGGTGAGGAACAGGGCGTGCGCGGCGAGCAGGCTGATCGGCCACGGAGCGATCGCGCGGTGCAGCCGGAGCAGGCCGTCCTGGCCCGCCACCCGCTCCACGAAGGGGATGCGGCTGACCAGCAGGACCATGATCAGGGCCAGGTAGGTGCCGATCATGCCGGTGAGGCTGCCCGCGTAGGTGAGCAGGCCGCCGCGGGCGGACAACTGGCTGGCGGGCTCGCTGGTGATGGTGACGGCCAGGGTGGCACCGAGCCCGGCCCCGGCCGCCAGCAGCGCGAGACCCGCGAGTGCCGGGCGCGGCCGGGGTGCGGCGGACCCGCGGGCGGGCTTGCGCTTACGGTCAGCTGGCGACTTCGGCGCACCAAATGCCACCGGCGAGGCACTCATAGCGGCCAACCTGGCAGCGGAAGCTATCCGTGGTGTCGCTAAATCCTCTGAGTTTCCTCTGTGCCGCCCAGGCGTCCGCCTGAGCGCCCTGGACTGGGCAGACAACGGTAAGCACGCGGCAACGGCGAGCATCCGGCTGCGGCCTGGGGCGCCCCGGGCCGCAGCGCAGTCTCATCCCGGCGCCGCGGCGGCCTGACGGACCAGCTCCAGCGGATGCAGGGCGCGCCGCCCCGTCCCGTGCTCAACCTGCTGCCGGCAGGAAACGCCGGTCGCCACGATGATCGTGTCCTCAGCCTCGGCCCGGATGGCCGGAAACAGCCGCAGCTCGCCAATGCTCATGGACAGGTCGTAGTGCTCGGCCTCGAAGCCGAACGAGCCGGCCATGCCGCAGCATCCGGCGTCCACCTCGACGACGTCCGCGCCGGGGATGCTGCGCAGCAGGGCCACGGTCGCCGCGGTACCCGCGAGCGCCTTCTGATGACAGTGACCGTGGAACACGATCCGGCGGCCGCTGATCGTGCCGCCGGGCGGCAGCACGAGCCTGCCCTCGGCGATGTCGGCCAGCAGCAGTTCCTCGGGCAGCCGGGTGGCGGCGGCCACGGCGCGGGCGTGCGGGTCGCCGGGCAGCAGGGCCGCATACTCGTCCCGCAGGGTCAGCAGGCACGACGGCTCTACCCCGACGATGGGCACCCCGTCGGCAGCGGCATCGCCCAGGCGCCCGGCCATGCCCGCGGCCATCCGGTGCGCCTGATCCACCAGGCCCTTGGACAGGCTGGCCCGGCCGCAGCAGCCGGCGTCCTCGAACCGGACCCGCCAGCCGGCGAGCTCGAGGAGCTCTATGGCGGCCCGTCCGGCGGATGGCTCGGTGAACGTGGTAAACGAGTCAGCCAGGAAGATCACTTCGCGCCGGGCCCCTGGCCGGCCCCCGGGCCGGGCCGCGCCGGGCCGCCGGCGGACCC
>JAOPYP010000150.1 GCA_025964635.1 Actinomycetes bacterium
GCCACCGCGGCCCCGCCCGCCGCCCGCACCGGCCGGCCGCGCACGCCGGCCGGTGACCCGCAGCGCAGGTACCGCCCGGGCACGGTGCTCGCTGTCCGGCTGATCGCCGGGGTGGTGATCCTGGCCATCTGGCAGTTCGGCGCGACGGCCTTCGCCCCCGGCTACATCCCGCGGCCCAGCCGGGCCATCGGCCAGATCCCGGCCGTGCTCAGCGACCAGCAGTTCCTGTCCGGCACAGCCTCCACACTGCTTGCCGTGCTGGAGGGACTGGTCATCGCCGCGATTATCGGGACCGCCGCCGGGCTGGTCATGGGCCGGCTGCGGGACATCGACCGGGTGCTGCGGCTGTACGTGAACAGCTTCTACGCCATGCCCATCGTCGCGCTGGTCCCGCTGCTGACCGTGTGGTTCGGCTACACGCCGAACGCCCGGCTGGCGATCATCGTCATCGAGGCCATCCTGCCGATCATCTTCAACGTCGCGGAGGGCGTCCGCAACGCGTCGGCCGGCACCGGCACCGGCAGCTACGAGGACGTGGCCCGGACGTTCCGCGCGCCGTGGTGGCGGGTGTGGACCGGGGTGGCGCTGCCCGCGGCCCTGCCCTACCTGCTCGGCGGCCTGGACCTGGCCATCGGCCGGGCGCTGACCGGCGCGGTGGTGGCGGAGTTCATCGCCGGGCTGAACGGCATCGGCTACTACATCTTGTTCAACGTCCGCTCCTTCCACCAGGACGCCGCGGTGGTCGCGGCCGGCGTGCTCATCGCGTTCGCCCTGGTGCTGCGGGGGCTGGTCAACCTCGCGGTGCGCCGCGGCCTGCCCTGGTACCGGGCAGCGTGAGAGGAGAGCAGCCGGGATGGGACCCACAGCAGACGCCATGATCCGCGTCGACCAGCTGACCAAGCGGTACGCGGAGCGGACCGTCCTGCAGGACGTGTCGTTCGATGTCGCGGCGGGCGAGATCGTGTCCGTGGTCGGGCCGTCCGGCTGCGGCAAGACCACCCTGCTGCGCAGCATCGCCGGGCTGGCCCCGCCGAGCAGCGGCAGTGTGTCCGTCGCGGGCCGGGAAGTGACCGAGCCGCCCGAGGGCGTGGCCGTGGTCTTCCAGCACTTCGGCCTGTTCCCGTGGAAGACGGTGTTCGGGAACGTGGCCTACGGCCTGGTCGTCTCGGGTATGCGGCGCAAGGACGCCGAGCCCCGGGTCCGGCAGCTGATCCGGCTGGTCGGCCTGGAGGGGTTCGAGAAGTCCTACCCGTACCAGCTGTCCGGCGGCATGCAGCAGCGGGCCGGCCTGGCCCGCGCCCTGGCCATCGAGCCGAGCGTGCTGGTCATGGACGAGCCGTTCGCCTCGCTCGACGCGCAAACACGCGACCTGCTCCAGCTCGAGCTGCTTCGCATCTGGGAGCAGCGGCCGGCGGCCATGGTGTTCGTCACCCACTCGATTGACGAGGCGGTGCTGATGGGGGACCGGATCGTGATCCTGGGTGGCCGGCCCGGCCACGTGCAGGACGTCGTGGACGTCGGCATCGGCCGCCCCCGGGACCGCGGCGTCCTGGACAGCGAGCGCTTCCGGGTCGTGCGCGACTACGTGTGGAGCACCGTCATGCGGAGCCCGGCCGGCCCGGACCGGCCCGAGGGCGCGCAGGCCCCCGCTGGTGACCGGCACCAGGCGGGTTCCCAGAAGGAGAAGGGCTGAGATGAGACCAGTATTAGCCGCAACGAAAACCGCCGCGGCGCTGACCGCGCTGTCGGCCGCGATGTGCGCGCTGGCCGCCTGCGGCGGCAGTTCCGCCGGCAGCGCGGGGAACTCTTCCTTCCCGGCCATCACGCTGGGCTCCCCGGGCGTGCCGCCGGTGATCTCGGGCCTGCTGCCGTACGTCGCGCAGAAGGAAGGCTTCTACCGTAAGTACAAGGTCAACGTGGTCATCCGCAGCTTCCAGACGGGCACCGACGCGACCAGGGCCGTGGCCACCGGGCAGATCGACACGGCCATCATGCCCCCCGCCCAGCTGATGGAGCTGGCGTCGACCGGCGTCCCGCTGGTCGGCATCCAGGGCCAGGAGGTCCCCGACTGGCTGGTCGCCTCCACCGACCCGGCCGTGAAGACCTGCGCCCAGCTGAAGGGGCAGGGAGTGAGCGTGGACGCGGTCGGCGGCATCCGCTACGTGGCGCTCAACTCCATGCTGAAATCGTGCGGGCTGTCCGCGCAGCAGATCAAGCCACTGGTGTTCCCGGGCAACAACGCCCCGCAGGGGATGATCGCCGGGCAGATCAAGGTGGGCGTGCTGCACCTGAACGAGCTGATCGACGTGAACACCCAATTGCACAAGCAGGTCACCGTGGTCATGCGGGCCTCGCAGGTGTCACCGAACAACATGTACGAGATGTACGGGGTGAAGAAGCCCACGCTGGCCGCCAAGCACACCGCGTTCGTGCGCATGGTGGCCGCGCAGATCGCCGCGCTGAAATGGATGGCCAACCCGGCCAACCTGGACAAGGCCGCGCAGCTCGGCACCGTGGTGGGCGATTCCCAGCCGGTGATGAAGCAGGCCCTGCAGCAGTACTTCCATATGGGCTTCTGGACGCTGAACGGATCCGGCATGCCGGAAGCCAACATCAGCCACATGATCGCGGTGCAGATCGCCGTGGGTAACCTCAAGCAGTCCACCGCCCCGGCCTACGCGCAGATCGTGGACCAGAGCATCTACCAGCAGGCCGCCAAGCTCATCCCCTGACGGCGGCGGCCTCCGCCACCACGTGCGGTCCTGGGCGCAGCGCAGCGGCGGGCAGGTGCCCGGCGAGGACGCGCAGCCCCAGGACCGCCAGCCCGGCGGCGGTCCCGACGAGCACCCAGGGCAGCCACACCGCCACCGGGAACAGCGCCACGACCGCGGGCGCCAGGACACCGGGCACGGTGAACGCGTACTGGAACGCGGCCAGGTACCGGCCGCGCGCCGCGGCGGGCGCGACGGCCTCGGCCAGCGCGTTGACCCGGGCCTGGAACAGCAGCCCCGCGGCCGCCATGACCACGGTGGCGGCCAGCATCTCCGCGGGCCGCCAGCCGGCCGGCACGGCCAGCGCGGCCAGGCCGGCCGCGCACCAGGCCACATACAGCGCGGCCCCCAGCCCCATGGCCGTGGTGCGCCGCAGGCGGCGGGTGAACCACAGTGCGGCGGTGGCGCCGGCGCTGTTCAGCCCGGTCGCCACGGCCAGCACCGCGCCGGGCAGCCAGGGCGGGGCCCGCAGCTCCTCCAGCAGGTAGACCGAGATGCCGCTGAGGAAGAAGTCCACCGGCAGCGCGACCAGGCCCGTGATCACGATCAGGGCCAGGAACGGACGGTCGGACCGGAGCCGGGCCGGGGCGCCCGCGGCCGCGGCGCGCCGTGGCGGCCCCGGCGTGCGCACCAGCAGGGCCAGCAGCAGCGCGCACACCGCGAAGCTCCCGGCGTCCACGGCCACGGCGATCCGGTAGGCGGCCGGGCCCGCCAGGCTGAGCAGGCCCGCGGCGGCCAGCCCGCCCGCGCCGAAGCAGGCCGAGCGGACCATCGCGGCCACCGCGAACGGCCGGTCCTTCGGGCCGTCTCCGGCGACGTCCGAGATCAGGGCGAACAGGGTGCTGTAGAACAGCTGCTGGCCGGCCGCGAGCAGCACCGCGGCGGCGGCCACGGCCGCCACGCCCCGGGCGGCGAGGTACGTGACCGCCCCCAGTACCTGCAGCAGCTCGGCGGCGACCACGACCCGCCGGGGCCCGACCCGGTCGCCCAGGTGGCCCGCCAGCGGCGGCACGGCCAGGCCGGCGACGGTCCCGGCCGCGACCACCGTCCCGGCCACCGTCAGCGGCAGTCCCACGTCCCGGGTCACGTACAGCAGGGCCACCGGCAGGAACAGCCCGGATCCGGCGTTGTCGACGCCCAGCGCGCCCAGTAACGCGGTCCGGCTGCTCACCATGCCCACCACTCTGCCCGACCGGGCCCCGGCGCACGCCCGCGACCAGCAACACCACCTGCGTCCGGGGGATAACCCCCGGGCGGGAAGACGGGCGGTAGCCGGATTCCGCCCGGGAACCCCGATTCCTAGCGTGATTTCCCGAGGGCACGCGCACCGCGAGCCGGACGGGAGACGGATTCAATGATCGAGGTACGGGGCCTGGCCAAACGGTACGGCCCGGCCGTGGCGGCGGGCCGGCTGTCGTTCACCGTCCGGCCGGGCACCGTGACCGGGTTCCTCGGCCCGAACGGGTCGGGGAAGCCCACCACGCTGCGGATGATCATGGGGCTGGATTTCCCCGACTCCGGGCAGGCCCGCATCGGGGGCCGGGCATCGTGTCCGGAAAAGGACTTTCGGCCCTGGCCAGCCCGGGCACCGGCGCGCATCGTGAATTGGTGTCCGGAGATGGGCGTGCGCAGCGGCAGCGACCGCCAGAACGCGCTCTTCGCGCGGTGC
>JAOPYP010000157.1 GCA_025964635.1 Actinomycetes bacterium
CGATCGCCGCCCGCGCCGCGCTCTTCAGCGAGACCAGGCCGGGATCGTTGATGAGAGGGCGGGGTATCTTCATCCGCTGCGGTCGTCCTACGGGCGGTGAGCAGGGCCGTACCGGCTGTTGCCGGACCGCACAGGGCGCGCCTTCCGGTATACGATCGGGCCAACCAGGCCCAGATGCCGCAGAACGGCAGCGCAAGTCCCGGGCCCGGCGACGAACACGGCCGCTGCCCGGCGGCGCGCATGGCCGCTGCCCGGCGGCCGCTCGGCCGGGTCAGGCGGCCTGGCCGTGGCAGGATGGCCGCCCGGAGGACGACCGCAGCGGATGAAGATACCCCGCCCTCTCATCAACGATCCCGGCCTGGTCTCGCTGAAGAGCGCGGCGCGGGCGGCGATCGTGATGCCCGCGGTCTTCGCGTTCGCCGACCAGGTGATCGGCCAGCCGCAGACCGCGCTGTTCGCCGCGTTCGGGTCGTTCGCCATGCTCGTGCTCGCCTCGTTCAGCGGGCCGCCCCGGAGCCGGTTCACCGCCTACCTCTCGCTGGGGGTCAGCGGCGCGGTCCTGGTCCCGCTGGGCACCGCATGTTCCGGCAACGCCTGGATGGCCGCCGCGGCCATGGCCGTGGTCGGGTTCCTGATCCTGTTCTCCGGGGTCATCAACGGCTACTTCGCGGCCGGGGGCACGGCCGCGGTCCTGGTCTTCGTGCTATCCGTCGCGGTGCCCGCGCCGGACTCGGCCATCGGCTTGCGGCTCGCCGGCTGGGGCCTCGCCGCGGGGGTCGGCCTCCTGGCCGTGATGCTGATCTGGCCGCCGCGGGAGCGCGCCACGCTGCGGGCGGACACCGCCCGGGGCTGCCTGGCGCTGGCCACAGTGGCCGATTCCATCTGCGGGGACATGCCCGCCGAGGCCGCCAGCCTGGCTGCGGCGGGGGAGTCCATCACGGCCCTGCGGGGCCGGCTGACCGCCACCCCGCACCGGCCGACCGGGCCGACCCGGCCCACGGCGGCCCTCGCCGGGCTCATCGACGAGATGGGCTGGCTCTACCAGTCGCTGGAGATCATGGCCCGGTCGCCCGAAGGCGAGCTGTGCGTGGCCGAGAACACCGCCGCGATCCGCGCGGTCGCCACCGTGCTCCGGGCCTCCGCCGGGGAACTCGAGGGGCGGCCAGACCTGTCCGGCCGCGACCAGGCGGGCAAGCAGCCCGTCCAGCGGCTGGAACGCGCCCGGGAGACGGCGGCCCAGATGCTGGCCCGGCGGGTCGCCGAACAGCCGCAGATCCCGGACGAGCAGGCGCTGCAGGCCCAGGTGGACCGCGGGTTCCGGGTGTACACGGCCTCCTACACCGCGCGCCAGATCGCCACGTACGCCCGCGCGGCCAGCCCCCACCCCGATGGGCCGCCCATCGACGGGGTGCCCGGTCCCGCCGAGCTGGCCGCCGCCGCCACTGCCGCCGCAGCCTCCGCCGAGGCCGGCCCCGACCCGCTGACCGGCGAGGTTCCGGCCTCGCGCCGCTGGACCGGCTGGATGCGGTCCTGGCTGCTCGGCGCCGAAGGATTCACCGCGACCCACGCCGACTACCGGTCGGTCTGGTTCCGCAACAGCGTCCGCGGCGCGGTCGGCCTGGCCATCGCGGTGTTCATCGCCCAGAAATCCGGGCTCCAGCACTCGTTCTGGGTCGTGCTCGGCACCCTGTCGGTGCTGCGTTCCAACGCGCTGGGCACCGGCCGGTCGGTGATCAGCGCCCTGGCCGGGACGGCGGTGGGCATCGTCATCGGGGCCGCGATCCTCATCCCGCTGAAAGGCGATACCACCGTGCTCTGGGGGATCCTCCCGGTCGCGGTGCTGCTGGGGGCCTATGCGCCCCGGGTCATCTCGTTCGCCGCGGGCCAGGCCGCGTTCACCGTGGTCGTGCTGGTCCTGTTCAACATCATCCAGCCCACGGGCTGGAAGGTCGGGATCCTGCGGATCGAGGACGTCGCGGTCGGTTTCGCGATCAGCCTCGGGGTCGGGCTGGTGTTCTGGCCCCGCGGCGCGGCCGCGCTGCTCCGGCAGAACCTGGCCGCGGCCTACTCGCGGACCTCGGACTTCGTGGCGGCCATGGTGGAGCAGCTCAGCGGGCTGGACGGCGGCGCGAACCCGGGCCGGGCCGAGCTGGCCGCGACCTCGGCGGTGCACCGGCTCGACGACTCGTTCAGCCAGTACCTGGCCGAGCGATCCGCCCAGCAGGTCGATCCCGAACGGGTGAGCCGCATGGTCGGCGGGGTGGCCAAAGTCCTGCGCGCGGGCCAGTCGCTGGCCGCCCTCAACGCGCTGGCCGACGGCCCACCGGTGCTGGGCCAGCCCCGGGACGACGACGGGGACCAGCCGCGCACGCAGCTGCCGGTCACCCCGGCGGGCACCCCGGAAAACGGGCGCAAACCCTGCGCGGACAACCTGGAGCAGAACGTGCTGGCCCTGCGGGCCTGGTTCGTGACGCTCGGCGACTCGCTGGTCAACGGCACCGCGGTGCCCCCGCCCGAGCACCGGGATCCGGCGGCCCGCAAGCGCCTCCTGCACTGCACCCGGACCGCCATCAGCGGCGGCCCGCCCGCGGTCGCCCGCAACGCGCTGCTGGTCCTGTGGGCCAGTGAGCACCTGGACATGTTGTGGCGCCTCGAGGAGCGCCTGGGCCGTGCTCAGGAGCCGGCCCCGCCGGCCGCCGCCCGCCCGTCGGACGCGCCGGCCGCGGCCCCCGCCGACTGATCCCGGAAGTTCTTTCCGCAACGAAAACCGGGCCAGCGCCGGTGCCCCGCCCCGGCGCCGGCCGCCCCGAGTCAGCTGGGGCGGGTGGTGCGCAGCCGGATCGTGACGTCCAGGCTGTCCAGGCTGGCCAGCATGTCGCCGGGGTACTCGGTGCCGATGTCGGTCAGCACGTAACCCAGCTCGTCCCGGGTGCCCAGCAGCTGGCCCTCGATGTTCGCGCCGTGCTCGGCGAGCAGCTGGTTGATGCTGGCCAGCACGCCGGGCACGTTGCGGTGCAGGTGCACCAGGCGGTGCGTGCCCGGGGTGTGCGGCAGCGCGACCCGCGGGAGGTTGACGCTCAGCGAGGTCGTGCCGCAGCTGACGTAGTCGTGCAGCTTCCCGGCCACGAACTCGCCGATGTCCTGCTGTGCCTCCTCGGTGGAGCCGCCCACGTGCGGGGTGAGGATCACGTTGGGCAGGCCGCGCAGGTCGGAGTGGAACTCCTCGCCGCGGCTGCGCGGCTCCTCCGGGAACACGTCCACGGCCGCGCCGGCCAGGTGCCCGGACTCGATGTTGCGGCGCAGCGCCGCGTGGTCCACCACGAAGCCGCGGGACAGGTTCAGGAACAGGCTGCCCGGCTTCATGGCCGCGAACTCCGCCTCGCCGAACAGGCCGCTGTTTCCCGGCCGCCCGTCCACGTGCAGGGTGACCGCGTCGGAGATCTCCAGCAGCTCTTCCATGGTGCCGCAGCGCTGCGCGTTGCCCAGGGCCAGCTTGTCCGCGGTGTCGTAGAAGTACACGGTCATGCCGAGGCTCTCGGCCAGCACCGAGAGCTGGCCGCCGATATTGCCGTAGCCGATGATGCCCAGGCGGCGCCCGCGCACCTCGTGGCTGCCCGCCGCGGACTTGTCCCACAGTCCCGTGTGCATCTGCGCGTTCTTGTCGGTGAGCCGCCGGGTCAGGGCGATGATCTCGGCCAGGACCAGCTCGACGACGCTGCGGGTGTTCGAGAAAGGGGCGTTGAACACGGCGATGCCGCGCCCGGACGCCGCGGCCAGGTTGATCTGGTTGGTGCCGATGCAGAACGCGCCGACTGCGAGGAGGTTCGGCGCGGCATCAAGGACCCGTTCGGTGACGTTCGTGCCGGACCGGATGCCGAGCACCTGGACGTCGCGGACCGCCTGGATCAGCTCGTCCTCGGTCAGGGCCCCGGCGCGCGTCTCCACCTGGTAGCCGGCCTTACTCAGCCGGGTGGCGGCATCGGGATGAATGTTCTCCAGCAGCAGGACACGGCCGTGCCCATCGGTGCGGTCCAGCGTCAACACCCTTCCCGTTTCGTCAGCAAACACCGTTCACCAGCCTATTCGCCGGGCGGTGTGCCCGGGCCGGCGGCGAGTCCGGTGGCCTCCACGATGTCGGCGACCACGCAGGCGATGTTGTCCGGGCCGCCGCCGGAGTTGGCCAGGCCGATCAGCTCCCGCACCGCCACCGCCGGCTCGGCCGCGCCGCGCAGGACCTGGTGGACACCGCCGGACGGCGCGACCGTGGTCAGCCCGTCCGAGCAGAGCAGGTAGCGGTCACCGGGCCGGACATCATGCAGCGACAGGTCCGGCACGGCCGCCTGGGTGCCGTCCAGGGCGCGCAGCAGCAGGGCGCGCTCCGGGTGCGATCGGGCTTCCTCGGCGGTGAGCTGGCCCTGGTCGATCAGCGACTGCACGACCGTGTGGTCGTGGGTGATCTGGAACAGCTCGCCGCCGCGCAGCAGGTAGGCGCGGGTGTCGCCGACGTGGACCAGCGCCAGCTGGGAACCCGACCACAGCATGGCCGTCAGGGTGGTTCCGCTGCCCCGCTGGGCCGGGTCGGCGGCGGCGATGTCCTGCACCGCCGCCTCGGCCTGCTCCACAGCCTGGGCCAGCGCGCTGAGCAGGTTCCCGGGGCCGGCGGCCCGTGCGGGCGCGGGGACCGCCGCTGCGGGCGGCGGGAGTACGGCCTGGGCAGGGTCCCCGGCCGGGCCGGGGTCCTCAGCCGGGCGGGAGTACCCGGCCGGCCCGGGTGCCGGGCCCGGCACCCGGGTCTCGAGGGTCTCGAGGGCCTCCAGGGACTTCAGCGCGTCGATGGCGGCGGCGCTGGCCCGGTCCCCGGCGTGGCCCATCCCGTCCGCGACCGCGAGCAGCCGGCCGCTCGCGTAGGCGGAGTCCTGGTTGACCGGGCGGCTGAGCCCGATGTCGGAGGCGGCGGCGCAGCGGATGGCGAGGGCGGCGCCGGGTGCGGTCATCACGGTTCCCTTCGCGGACAGGTAGGTGGCCAGGAAGGCGGCGAGGTCACGGCGGCTGGCCAGGTCGGCCTCGGCCTGGGCCCAGAACGCGGCCACCTCGGCGGCCGCGGCGGCCGGGGGCAGGTCGCAGACCACCCGGATCCGGGCCAGCGGCATGCCCAGCCGGCGCAGCCAGGCCACCAGCCGGGCCCGTTCCAGCTGGCCCGGCTCATACAGCCGGTAGCCGGAGTCCGGATCGACCCGCGCCGGGGTCAGCAGGCGCAGCTCGTCATACAGCCGCAACGCCTTGGGGGACAGGCGGGAGGCCCGGGCGAACTCCCCGATCGTCAGCACCGCCGTACCACCCTTCCGCCGTGTCCTCAGGCCGGGCGGCCTGCGCCCGTCGTCCCGATCGTGAGGCTTCCCCCTGGGGCAAGGTCAACCCGGGCAGGGGTGGTGCCGCTGGGGACACCCGGGGCTCCCCGCCTCATCCGGGGCGGGGGGACCAGGCGGGGGAGGTTCTCGTTGCGGGAATTTTGGTTGTCGGGGTGGGTCAGGCCTCGGTGAGGCGGCGGGCGACGGTCGCGGCGTGGCCGGGATCCAGGATGATCGTGTAGTGGTTGGCGCCGGGCACGGTCTCCATGGCGAGCAGGGGGACCTGCGCCGCCCAGGCCTCGCACAGTTCCGGCGGGAGCATGCCCGGCGGCTGGCCGAACATGCCCGCGGGCGCGGTGAGCAGCCGGGCCGGGCTGGTCAGCCCGCGCAGCGCGGTACCCAGCCGTTCGCCGCTGCCCAGCAGTTCCCGGCCGTCGGCCCGGACCGCCTGCTCGGACACCCGGGAGCGCAGCACCCCGTCCTCGCCGGTCAGGTCGTAGCGCAGGTAGTCCTCCAGGTAGCCGTTCCAGGTGTCCTTCATGGCCGGGTGGGCCCGCCAGAAGTCGAAGTACGCCTCGACACTGGGGTACGTCTCGCGCAGCCGGACCAGCGCCGGGCCCAGGCCCGCGTCCAGCAGGGCGTCCAGGTCGGCGCCGCCGGGGACCGGCAGCGGCAGCCCCCCATCGACCAGCAGCAGCCCGCCGAACGTGCCCGGCTCCTGGTTGGCGATGAGCAGCGCCAGGGTGGCGCCGAGCGAGTGCCCGGCCAGCACCGGCTCCTCCAGCTCCAGGTGGGCCACCGTGGCCAGGACGTCCTCGAGGTGGCGGCCGAACCCGTACGGGCCGGGCAGGTGCGCGCTGTGCCCCCGGCCGCGCAGGTCCACGGCGAACAGGGACCACTCGGTGGGCAGGGCCTCGGCGACCGCCTCCCAGGCCATCGCCGAGGCGGTGATGCCGTGCAGCGCCAGCGCCTGGCGCGGGCCACGGCCCCAGCGCAGCACCCGGAGGGTGCCGTCCGGCCGCGGTACGCCGATCTCTGCCGGGACGGTTTGCACGGGTTCCTCCTCGCCGTCCCGGTGGCCGCCGCGCTTCCCGGGTCCGCTGATCTCCGGTGATCCGCTGTCGTGTCGCGTCCACGGTACGTGCCGGTTGCGGGAAGTTCACGGCCTGGCCGGGCCAGGCTCGCTACGGTGACAGCGGCCCCGCCGCGGGGCGGGACCGGCGGGGAGCGGGCGGCCCCCGAGCCGGGTGGCCCAGGGAGTGGGAACGTGACTGCGCCGTTTGCGACCGACTTGCTCGGCTGGAAGCCGAGCGGGAAGAACAAGCTCGGCTGGGCCCTGGTGCCGAATTTCGCGGACGTGGACAGCGCCGAGTCGATGCGCATCGCGGCGGGAGTCCTGGATCACCTCGCCGTGACCCGGGGCGCCGTCTCTGACGTGCCCAAGGACCCGGGTGGCCCGCTGGAGCAGGCGGTCTGCGATCACCTGGGCTGGGTGCTGCAGCGCAAGGACCCCGAGCGCGGCTGGCGGATCGAGCGCGGCGCGGTGATCACGCGGTTCGACCAGTACGCCCACCTGTCCGAGGTGGACGCGCTGGTCCGGGCCAACCCCCAGCTGCGGGTCACGATCGGCACGGACTACCTGATCAGGCCGGACGTGACGGTGTCGCTGGCCCGGGTGCGGACCGCATCCGGGCTGCCCGCGCTGCACGCGGCGGTGTCCTGCAAGTGGACGATCCGCTCGGACCGGGTGCAGAACATCCGGCACGAGTGCCTGCAGATGATCCGGCACCGCCGGGGCAGGCAGCCGCACCTGGTCACGGTCACCGCGGAGCCGCTGCCGACCCGGCTGGCGTCCATCGCCCGCGGCACCGGGGAAGTGGACGCCGTGTACCACATCGCCTACGACGCGATGGCGGCCAGCGTGGCCGGGACCGCGAACTCCGAGCAGGCGGACGCGTGGCATGAGGTGACCGGGCAGCGCCGGGTGCTGAGTTACGAGCTGCTGGTGGACACGCTGGCCTCATGGTGACGGCGAGGACGGTCACGGGACGGATGTGGCCACGGCGTGGGGGTGGTGACGGCGTGGGTCAAGCGAACTGACGGTGCCTGCGGGCACAATCAGCCGGAGGATGAGGGCTGGAGGCGCGGTTCTGGTGGCACGGTGGAAGAGAGGCAGACGGTGGGTGAGCTGACCTCCCTGGAGATCTGCGCCGGGGCCGGCGGGCAGGCCCTCGGCCTGGAGCAGGCCGGATTCACCCACGAGGCCGTGGTCGAGCTGGACGATGCCGCCTGCGAGACGCTGCGCCGCAACCGGGGTGACGCGTGGAAAGTCATCGAGGACGACGTGGCCAACGTGGACGGCCGCGGGTTTTCAGGGCTCGACCTGTTCTCCGGCGGCGTGCCCTGCCCGCCGTTCTCCATCGCCGGCAAGCAGCTCGGCCGCGACGACGAGCGGGACCTGTTCCCGCAGGCGCTGCGCCTGGTCGAGGAGACCGGCCCGCGCGCGGTGCTGCTGGAGAACGTGCGGGGGCTCGCGGCCCGCCGGTTCGACGGCTACCGGACCCAGGTCCTCGAGCGGCTGCGCGACCTGGGCTACCAGACCTGGTGGGACGTGGTGCAGGCCAGCCAGCACGGGGTGCCGCAGCTGCGGCCCCGGTTCGTGCTGGTCGCGGTCCGGCAGCCGTGGGCCTCCTGGTTCCGGTGGCCCGAGGCGGCCGCCGGGCCGCCGCCCACGGTGGGTGGCATGCTGGCCGACCTGATGGCCGCGCGCGGCTGGCCGGGGGCGGCGGACTGGGTCCGGGGCGCCCAGGGGATCGCCCCCACCATCGTCGGCGGGAGCAAGAAGCACGGCGGCCCGGACCTGGGGCCCACCCGGGCCCGCGAGGCGTGGAAAGGGCTGGGCGTGGACGGGCTGGGCATCGGCGACGAAGCTCCCGGTCCGCTGTTCCCGGCCGACCAGCGGCCCAAGCTGACCGTCCGGATGGTGGCCAGGCTGCAGGGCTTCCCGGACACGTGGGAGTTCTCGGGGCGGAAGACCGCTTCGTACCGGCAGGTCGGCAACGCGTTCCCGCCGCCGGTGGCCCGCGCCCTGGGCGAGGCCATCCGGGACGCGCTGACCCACGCCGAGGCGGGCCCGGCCGATACTGGCCACCACGCTTACCCCGGCCCGGGCTGACGGATCCCGGTCACGGCCACCTGCGGTCCCATCACTCTTCTTGAGGCGAGATTGTCTTGATAGCCCCTATCGCGGTCCGCGATGTCGCGGCCGCCGCCGGCGCACTGCTCGTGCTGACCGCGGCGGTGAGCGTGGTCGGCACCGTCATCATCCCCCGCAAAACCGGCAGCCATCTCACGCGACTCGTCGACCGGGTCGTCGCCTCGGTGTTCCGGCTGATCACCAGGCCGGTGCGGAAATATGAACTGCGCGACCGGCTGGCGGCCGGACAGGCGGCCGTGATCCTCCTGGTCCAGCTGGCCCTGTGGCTCGGCACCTTCTTCATCGGCTTCGCGCTGCTGGTATGGCCGCTGACGGCGGATATCACCACGGCGTTCAGCACCGTGGGGCCGGCCTTGTGGACCTTCGGCTCGGCCGAGGCCCACGGTTTCTACGAGAAGCTGCTGCTGGACACGGCGGCGATGACCGCACTGGTCACCGTCACCCTCCAGATCGCTTACCTGCCGACCCTGTACGCCGCCTTCAACCGCCGCGAGACCGAGATCGGATTGCTGAACTCACGGGCCGGCTCACCGTCGTGGGGGCCGGAGCTGCTGGCCCGCACCCACTACGCACTCGGCTCAGGCACCTCGACGCTGGACACGCTGCCGGAGCTGTACGCCCAGTGGGAGCGCTGGGCGTCCGACGTCACGGAAAGCCACGTCACCTACTCGCCGCTGATCTGGTTCCGCTCGGCGGACCCGCTGGCCTCGTGGGTCACCGCGCTGCTCGCCGTGCTGGACTCGGCCGCCCTGTACCTGTCGCTGTGCCCGCAGGCGGCCCCGCAGGTTCCGGCCCGGCTCTGCCTGCGCAGTGGCCTGATGTGCTTCG
>JAOPYP010000161.1 GCA_025964635.1 Actinomycetes bacterium
CAGGATGCAGTCGGAATTGGCCAGATCCTGCTGGCAGGTGGTCGCGCCGCCGCGGCCAAAACTAGTTCCCAGACCGGGAACTGTGGAGGAGTGTCATATACGCGCCTGGTTCTCGATCTGGATCGCGCCCAGCGCGGTGAACAGCTTCTTGATGAGGTAGTTCTCTTCGTTGTCCAGGGTCGCGCCGCCGAGGCTCGCGAAGCCCATGGTCCGCCGGGTGCGCCGGCCGTCGTGTTCCCACTGCCAGCCCTGGCGCCGGGCGTCGATGACCCGGTCGGCGATCATGTCCATCGCCGTGTCCAGGTCCAGTGACTCCCACTCGGTGCCGCCCGGGCGGCGGTACAGCACCTGGTACTGGCGGGCGTCGCCGGTGGTGAGCTGCAGGCTGGCCGACCCCTTGGGGCACAGGTGGCCGCGGCTGACCGGGGAGTCGGGATCCCCCTCGATCTGGACGACCTTCTCGTCCTTCACGAACACGTTCTGGCCGCAACCCACCGCGCAGTACGGGCACACCGACTTCGCGACCTTGTCGGCGGTAGCGGTGCGGGGCCTGAGGGCCGCGCTGCGGGCGGTCTTGGTGGCCGCGCCCAGCCCGAGCCGGTCCGTCCCGGTCAGCTGCCGGTAGACAGGCCAGGATTCGATCCAGGTGCGCGCGCCCATCCACACGTCCTTTCCTGCTGCGGCCCGGGGGTCGTGTTACTACCTAACCACTGGCGTTTCAAACGCTCCAGGGCCCCCTCGGTCAAGACACTCGCCGCAGACGAGGGCCTGTCCCATCTTTGGCGGCCTCCGCACCCGAGAATCCTCGGGTGCGGAGGCCGCGGCACACCATGGAGTGACGCTAGCGGCTATGCGGGCTATGCGCCACGGAACGTTATCGAATATATATACGAATCACGGTTGTCTAGTCTACTTGTTCGATATTATGTTCGTATAGCTGGCCGTTCCGGGTCCCCCGATTCGCCATCGCCCAGACTGGGAGGTGAGTCCCACGTCAGCTGAACCCGCAAGCCAAGAACAGTTCCCTGATCCTCCGGGCTCCCGCCCCGGCCGCGCGGCCATACCGGCCAGCGCCGGAATGGGCATGTGCTGGGCCGGTGACATCGCGCTGGAGGAAGTCCTGGCGGCCGCCGATCGCCGCAGCCGCAGGGGCCAGGATCTGCCCGCCTGGGGAGAGCCTGAGCGACCGGCCAAGGGTGGCTCCAGCCACTTAACCAGGTCCCGGCCCGGCGGAGATGCGCGTGCAGTGGACCCGCATCGGGAGGATCGCCCCAGCGGGTCCGGGTCGCCCGCTGGCGGGCCTCCCGGACGGCTGCATCCGGCAGCCAGCGGCCCGGCCACCCAGGACCCGACGGCTAAGAACCCGGCCACCCAGAACCCGGCCACCCAGGACCCGACGGCTAAGAACCCGGCCACCCAGGATCCGGCTGACGAGGATCCGCTGGCCGAGGACGAGTTGCGTGCCGCTGAGACAGCCGTCGGTGAACCGATGCCGAGCCCGGAGATGGCGGGGCACGTTCGCATGCCGCCGGGACCAGCTCTGGCGGCCTGGCTGGGCCAGGCCGAACCGGGCCAGTTGGACGAGGCGGGCCTGGTCAACAGCATCACCGGGTGGCGCAAGCTCACCTCCTGGGCCCAGGCTCAGGAACTAGCGGCGGTCGCCGAGCTCGGGCGCCGCCGGGGCGTCATGGATGACCCCGAACTGGACCGTGACCCGGTCCGGGAGCTGTCGGCGGAGTTCGCCCCCAACGAGGTCGCGCTGGCCCTGACCTTGACGCAGTACGCCGCTCAGTGGTGGATGAGCCTCGCGGTCAACACGTCCCGCAGGCTGCCCGGGACATGGTCCGCGCTCAGCCAGGGGACGATCGACCTGGGGCGGGCCAAGCTCATCGACCTGTGGACCACCCCACTCGACGACGACCTGGCCGGGGCGGTCGAGCGCAAGGTTCTGGTCCGGGCGGGACAGCAGACGACGGGCCAGCTGCGGGCATCCCTGCAGCGTGCCGTGATTTCCGTGGACCCCGCCGCCGCCGAGCGCCGGCGCACTGAGGCCGAGAAGAACGCCCGCGTGGAACTGACCGGCGAGGACAGCGGGACGGCCGCCCTCTCCGGCCACTTCCTCCCGGCGGCACAGGCCTCCGCCGCGTGGGCCCGCATCAGCGGGATGGCCGCGGCGATGAAGGGCGACGGAGCCGGGGGCGGGATCGACCTGCTGCGCGCGCAGGTGTTCGTCGGCCTGCTGCTGGGCACGCTTCCGCAGCCACCCGACGAGGTGCCTCCCGGGAACTCAGACCCACCCGGTGCACCGCCGGATGATGGCGGTACGAGCCGCGGGGACGGCAACACCCCGCCCAGGGACGGTGGCCCCGACGCCCCCGGAGATGCCGCCGGCCAGGAGCGGGGGAGCGGTCCTCACGATGAGCCTGCGCCCGAGGTCCCGCCCAGCGGCAACGCTCGCGACGACCACCCCCCTCACGGACCGGCGAACGGCGATCCCGGCCAGGGCCCACGCCCGGCCGCGGCGGATGACCAGCCATGGTGCTGGCCGCCGATCCCGGCGCCGGGCGAGGTCCCATGGCCGGACGGAGGCACCGGCACGGTGAAGATCCGGCGCCCAGAGCTCACTGTGTCGTGGCGGACGCTGGCCGGGTGGTGGGACGAGCCAGGCCAGCTCACCCGGATGGGCGCGATCACGGCGGCGGTGGCTCGGGAACTGGCCCAGGCCGCGTCGGCCGATCCGACCTGTCTGTGGCGAGTCGTCGTGACTGACGCCGAGGGCCAGGTGATGGCGGTGACCCGCAGTCGCTGGCCCGGGCGACCGCAGCGGAAATCAGATCACCCGCCCGGACCTGGCGTGCTCGGGCGGATCACCGTCACGGTGCCGGTCATGCTCCTGGGTGAGCCACCGCCCGCTACCCAGGGTTGCTTGAACGCGTGTCCTGAGCTGGCTGCCGCTCTGCGGGCCATCCTGGTGGCTGCCGCGGCGACGGCGCGAGAGGCTGGCCGTGCGGACGGCGATCACGCGGACGGCGATCACGAAGGCGGCGATCACGAGGTCCCGTGCATCCATGCGAACGCGGCCTCTGGTTACCGGATCCCCGCCTGGATGCGGGACCTGATCGAGGTGCGTGACCAGGACTGCGGGTTCCCGATCTGCCGCCGGCCGGCGTCGAGCTGCGACCTTGATCACACCGTCCCCTACGATCAGGGCGGTCTCACCTGTCCCTGCAACGTTTCCGGCGGATGCCGCCACGATCACCGCATGAAGGGCTCCACCGCCTGGCGTCTGGAGCAGCCCAGGCCGGGCACCTTGATCTGGACCGCACCATCCGGCCTGAGCTGGACCGTCACCCCTCAGCCGCATGTGACCTGAGCTCACCCCGGCCCACCCGCACCCGCCGTTGGCACCGCCGGTACAACACCGCCGGTACAACACCGCCGGTACAACGCAGCCGGTAAAACACCGCGGCCAGCAACAGAGCCTCCGCCTGGCAGGCCGGGCCTGCCAGGCGGAGGAAGGAACACGGAACCTAGTAACAGCGGCTGGGGCTAATCCCCCAGGTAATTGGCGGGCAGGTTATGGCCTGGCACCAGGCTGGGCGGCAGGATCGTCTTGTCGCCCGGGTAAGGCACTTTCCAGCCGTGAGCGCTATACCAGTCCAGCCGGTTGAGCTGGGCGGGGTTGGCCCAGTCCTGGATAGCACCCTTGCCGTTGAACCGGCCGTTGTGACTCCACACCACCCACTGCTCGTAGACCGCCCGCTCGGACGCGGGGATCTTGAGCTGGCTGGGCGTGGCCGGCGCGAACGTGGCGTTGGCCTTGACCGGGGAGCTCGATGAACTCGAGGTGAGCCCCTGGGTCAGCGGAATCTGGTTGGGAACGACGCTGTACGGCGCGAAGTTGCCCGTGTTCGTGAACGCGTTGAACATCGGGTTGGCCGCCCGGTCCTCCTGGTTCATCGGGGCGATACCGAGCATCTGCTCGATCGTGCGGACCACGTTGAGCTGGGTGTAGTACGTGTGGTCCGCGATGCCCCGCTTGGCGTACGGGCTGGCGACCAGCAACGGCCCGCGGTGGCCGTCCACGTGGTCCGCGCCGTTCTGGGTGTCGTCCTCGACCACGAACACGGCCGAGCTCGCCCAGAACTTGGAGTGGGAGATGGCGTCGATGATCCGGCCGACGGCCAGGTCGTTGTCGGCCACCTGAGCAACCGGGTTGGGGTCGCCCGTGCCCACACCGGAGGTGTGGTCATCGGGCATCCAGATCAGGTTGAGGTTGGCCAGCTGGCCGGTCTTGACGCTCTGGTTGAAGGACTGCTGCCAGATGTCGGTTCGGTACTGGTCCGGGATGCCGAGGTTGAAGGCCGGGTAGGCATGATCGTCGATGGCGTTGAGCGAGGGGATGTCGGCGTAGGTCTTGGTCGCCGAGATCGGCACCGGCAGCGGTCCCTTCGCCTTGCCCTCCAGGATCTGGGAGTCCTGGTAATACTGCGACCAGGACGGAACGGGGGCCGGCTGGGTGACGAAGTTGTTGTACTCGCCGTAGGCCTTGGCCGTGTTACCCGCCGCCTGCGCCGCGTTCCACAGGAACCCGTTGCGCTGGTACGCGAGCGCGTCGCCACCCTGGGCCGGGTAGCTGCGGTAGAAGGCGCCGAACTCCTTCTCGATGTAATCGTTGGCGTCGGCCTGCATCAGCCAGTTGTGCCCGTCGGCGGACAGCGTGCCCTCGTCGTAGAAGTTGTCGAAGAGCCCGTAGGTGCTGGCCAGCTTGTGCCCGTTCGGCGTGATGGTGGCGCCGAACTGGGCCAGGGCCGGGTCGCTGTTGCCCTTGCCGATGTCACCGAGATCCTGGTCGTAGGTGCGGTTCTCGCGGACGATCAGGAAGACGTGCTTGATCTTGGACGGGCAGCCGAGGCGCTGCGGGAGAGCCTGCGGAGCCGCGGTGCAGTTCTGCAGTGGCGTGCTCGCGAGCAGGTGGTTCCAGTCGTTGTCGGTGAACACCTGGGCGGTGTACTGGCCGAGCCCCGCCATGCTTGGCATCGCGAACTCGGTGAGGGAGCCGGTGTCGTCGTAGGTGTTGTAGCCGGTCACCGACTGGGCGCCGGGAGCGGTTCCGGGGCCCTTGTCGATGGTGCTCTGCGGGCCACGGGAGCCGATGCCCTTGTCGTTGGTGACGACAATCTTGCCGATGGCCCGGTCGTACTGGGCGTTGACCGGGTAGAGGTCGGTCGGCAGGAGGCCCTCGTACTTCACCGGCGTCCGCGGTCCGCCGTAACCGTAGACCGCCAGGGCGTTGTCCCGCCCGATGCTGACCAGGATCGTGCTGGCATTGGGCATCGTGATGGCGTTGGGGTAGCTGCCGACCGTGGACCCGGGCAGCGGGTTGACGTTGACGGTCTGCACCACGGTGGCGGTGGCCGGGTTGATCAGCGAGAACGTGTCGTCGTTGGAGTTGGCCACCATCAGGGTGCCGTCCGGCGCCAGGTACTCGGCCGTCGGCTCGAGTCCCACCGGAATCTCCTTGACCTCTTTGCCGGTGACCAGGTTGACCTCGGACACCGTGCCGGTAGTGGCCGCGCCGGTGACCTTGCTGGCCACGATGGCCGTGCCGTCGGACTGGTTGGTGTACTCCCCCGGCTTGGCCGGCCGGCCGCCCTCGTTGGAGACGAAGGCGTTGTTGCCGACCAGTGCCACCTGGCGGGGCGCGTTGCCGACCGCGATCACCTTGGTCAGCTTGTTGGTCGCCGTGTCGATGACGCCGAGCTTGTTGACGCCGTTGAGCGCGACGTAGAGCTTCGCGCCGTCCTGGCTGAGGGCCATGCCCGAGGGCAGGTCTGGCACCGTCGTCGAGCCAGTGTTCAGGTTGTTGACCGTCGTGGCCAGCGGGATGACGACCGGGCTGGACACCGTCCCGTCCGACCCGACGGCGAATCGGGCCAGGTCGGAGGTCTGCGGGAACCACAGCGACGTGCCGTCGGCTGACCATAGCGGTCCGTCCGCGGCGACTGTGCCGTCCCCGATGGCCTTGTCGGTGCCGATGCCGGTGCCGACCTGCTGGATGATCTTGCCAGTCTTCAGGTTGAACATGGTCAGGAACCCGGTGAAGTCATACCAGGTCAGCGCGGCCAGATACTGGCCGTTGGGACTGATCGACGAGGACAGCAGCCGACCATTGTCGACCAGCAGCCGGCTGCCAATCGGCTTGATCCGTTGGTTGGTGGCCAGCAGGATTCCGCTGGCGTTGCTCGTGCCAACCTGGCTGGTCCCGAATCCGCCGGACCCGCCGGCGGCCAGAGCGGCCGTGCCGAGGCCCGTGAGCAGGGTAAGCGATGCCGAGGCAGCGATGAGCACGCGCAGCGCACGCCTGTGCTCATGACGCCAACGTGCAGACATTAAAAGGCGCATGGTGATTCCTCTTCAGCCTTTCTTTCGGCATTCGGCCGCCCGTGGTCGCGGCAGCCCCGAAGCAAGCTACGGGACCTTTATTGACACCCAGGAGACGTCAGGTGAACGCAGGACTGCCATTCAGATGTCGCACAGAGCTAGTTCTCAGGTGAAGTCGAAGCAGCCATCGATCAGGGACAGCGGGTTGACGAGCTGCGTGGAGCGAGGCCCGGTGATCGTCGGTGAGCCGTTGACAGAGGCCGGCCCGTCGCCGTCGGCCGCGTAGCAGCCATCGGTCTGGACGTCGACCTTGTACCTGGCGACGACGGGGTAGCCCGGCCCGGCGACCTGATAGGTGATCAGGCACAGCCAGTTCCCGGACCCGTCCTGGGGTGTGGCGGGTGTGCCCCGCTGGCAGCTGGCCCGGGCATGCAGGCTGCGCAGCGACGGCCGCGGGCTGCCCTGCTCGGCCTGCTGGAGCACATACAGGTTGGCGAACGTCCGGCTGATCGAGGCCTGCAGCGGCCCGGCGGTGAGGCCGGTGGAGCCGCAGCCGGTCAGCAGGACAAGCAGCGGAGCGACCGCGCCGGCCGCGGCGAGCACTCTGCGGCGCACCGGCCGGCGCACCGGGTGGCGGACCGGCCGGGGCACCGGGTGGCGGACCG
>JAOPYP010000184.1 GCA_025964635.1 Actinomycetes bacterium
GCTTGCGGGCTGGTGAGCGGCTATGGGCCATCGGCGACGTCACCGGCATCCGGCTGCTGACCCACGTCGGCAAGTACCAGGGCGAGGTGGTGGCCTCGAACATCCTCGGCGAGCCCCGCGAGGCCCATTACGAGGCCGTGCCGGACGTGGTCTACACCGACCCGCAAGCGGCCGCGGCCGGGGCCACCGAGGCCGCGTTCAGCGCGACCATCCCGGTGTCCGAGGTGGCCAAGACGGCGACCTACACGCACCGCTACGCGGGGTCCAAGGGCTTTATGACCCTGCTCAGCGACGGTGAGCGGCTGACCGGGGCATACGCGCTCGGCCCCGAGGCCGGCGAGTGGCTCCAGCAGGCCACGCTGGCTATCCGCGCCCGGGTGCCCCTGGGGGTGCTGCGCGATGTCATCCAGCCTTTCCCCACCTTCTCCGAGATCTACGTCGCCGCGCTCAAAGCGCTCCGTGCCCAGATCACGGCGGCCGCGTAGCGTGTCCGCTCGCGCTGTCCTCGCCGGCCAGGCGTGACCTTGCTATCAGGCAATAACGGTGCAACAGTGGGGAGAGCAGCCGGGGTGGATATTGCTCGGACCCGGGCAGCCAAATCGCTGTGGTCTGGGGGATTTCTTAGTCACGGCGCCGCAATTTTATCTGCCGCGCCTGTTGGCAGCAAGTGACCTGGCCAGCGGTTCAGCGCAGCAACATTATTTCACGTTGCAGCGCTCATTGAGCACCAGCGACGAAGGATGGGAAAAGGCCGTTGCCATGGCCTCACTGTCCTTACGGCGGTGCCCACGGACGAAAGGAATCATGGAAATGACTGCCCGGCCGAACATTGTTCTGGTGCACGGCGCATGGGCCGACGGCTCGTGCTGGAGCGCCGTCATCGAACGGCTGCAGGCGGACGGCTACAACGTCACCGCACCGCAGTTCCCGGAGACGTCGCTCGCGGCTGACGTCGCCCGGCTGCGCCAGGTACTGGCCCGCCAGGACGGCCCGACGCTCGTGACCGGCCATTCCTACGGCGGGCAGATCATGACGGCGCTCGGCACGGACGCGCCCAACGTGGTCGGCCTGGTCTACATCGCCGCCTTCGGGCTCGACCAGGGCGAGACGATCGGCGGGCTGCTGGCGCAGGGACCCCCGACCCCGGCGCTCGCGCACCTGGACATCGACAAGGAGGGCTTCGCCTGGCTGCCCGAGGACGACTTCGTCAACCATTTCGCGGGCGACGTCGACCCGGTCAAGGCCCGGGTCATGTACGCGGTGCAGCAGGCCCTGGCGGCCTCCACGCTCGAGGATGTGATGGGTGTCCCCGCCTGGAAATCACAGCCGAGCTGGTACCTGGTCGCCGAGAACGACGAGGCCATCCCGCCCGACGCCGAGCGCCAGTTCGCGTCCCGGATGGGCGCCAGCACCATTGAGGTCCCGTCCGGCCACGTGGCCATGGTGTCCCACCCCGACGCCGTGACGCAGCTCACCGAAACAGCAGCCCAGGCTGTCCTCCAGAGGTAACCCGCGGGGCCTGGCCTTCCCGCGGGTCAGCCCATGGACTTGGCCCCGTCCAGGGATTCGCGGATGATGTCGGCGTGGCCGGCGTGCTGCGCGGTCTCGGCGATGATGTGCAGGAGTACCCGGCGGGCCGACCACCGTTCGCCGGCCTGGAACCAGGGCGCCTTCGGCAGCGGGTGCCCGGCGCCCAGGTCGGGGAGGCTCGCGACCAGCTCGTCGGTCCGGCGGGCCACCCCGGCGTAGCCGGCTAGCACGCCGGCCAGCGTCTCGCTGGGCAGCAGCCGGAACTCGTCAGCCCGCCGCGCCCAGTCGTCCTCGGTCATCGTGGTGAAATCACCCATCGCCGACGGGCCGTCGAGGATGAAGTTCACCCAGCCGTCCTCCACGGCCGTGACGTGCTTGATCAGGCCGCCCAGGCACAGCCCGCTCACGGTGCTGGCCTGCCGGGCCTGGTCGTCCGTGAGATCGCGGGTGGTAAAGCGCAGGAAGTGCCGGTTCTTGCCCAGCGTCGCCAGGAGGTCGGCGCGCTCACTGCCGGCCATGGCGGCGCCAGCCTGGCTGCTGACCATCAGGTCTCCGGTGATCGGGGTGCTCGTCGTCATGGTCCTGGCCTTTCATCGCTGCTGGTCGGATTCCGTTCCCGGTCTAAGGTCACGCTAGGAGCCATAGCGGCCACTTTCTGACCTAAATTCGGCGAGGATGGGGACATGGCGAATACCAGCACGCGCACGCTGCGGCTGCTCTCGCTGCTGCAAGCACGCCGGTACTGGCCGGGCGCCGAACTAGCCGGTCAGCTTCAGGTCTCGCCGCGCACGCTGCGCCGGGACATCGACCGGCTCCGTGAGCTGGGCTACCCAATCCAGGCCCGGCGCGGCGTGGAGGGCGGCTACCTGCTCGCCGCGGGCACGGCGCTGCCTCCCCTCGTGGTCGACGACGAGGAGGCCGTCGCCCTGGCCGTTGGCCTGCAAGCGGCAGCGCAAGGCGCAGTCGAGGGCATCGCGGAGTCCTCGATGCGCGCGCTGGCCAAGGTGGTGCAGGTCATGCCGGCCCGGCTGCGCCGCCGGGTCGAGGCGCTGGGTGCGATGACGGTGCCGGCCAGCTGGGGAGGCGGCGCCCAGGCGAGCGTCAATCCGGGCATCCTCACCACCGTCGCCCTGGCCTGCCGGGACAGCGAGCGGCTGCGCTTCTCCTACACCGCGGCCGCCGGCCAGCACACCGGCCGGCATGTGGAACCGCACCGCATGGTCCTGCTCGGCCACCGCTGGTACCTGGTCGGCTACGACCTCACCCGCCACGACTGGCGCAGCTTCCGCGTCGACCGGCTCACTGCGCCACACGGCACCGGGATACCCTTCCGGCCGCGCACGCTGCCCGCTGCTGACGCCGCTGCTTACGTCCGGGCCGGCCTGAACAACTTCGTCGGCCCCCACGACGTCGAGGTTCTCGTCGAGGCCCCGGCCGCGGCCATCAGCCAGCGGATCGGCCGGTGGTGCACGGTCGAGGACGCCGGCGCCAGCCGCTGCCGGGTCCGCATGACCAGCGACTCACTGGACTGGCCCGTCATGGCGCTGGGGATGGCGGGCGCCGATTTCCAGGTCATCTCCCCGCCCGAGCTCCTCGACCGGGTGCAGGACTGGGCACGCCGGTTCGGCCGGGCCAGCCTCACCAGGAACGACGTTCGGTGAGCAGCCTGCTGGCCGCTCGCCGGGCGCGGGAAACCTGCCCAGGGGACAGGCCGACCAGGCGAAGGCACGCCGCGGCGATCTCGTGCCCGTAGGCTTCCTGGAGTTCCCCGGTGCGGCGGAGATGAATCACCGACTCGACCAGTTGCATGATCAGCGCGGCCGTCAGGGTCAGACCCAGGCCAGGGACCGCCGACGCCGCCTGGCCGAGCCGTCCGTACACGGCCTGCAGCGCAGCCCGTTCGGCGCGGAAGGAAGCGTAGAGGTCGCCCTGAACCTCCGGCAGCAGGTACAGCGCGGCGATGTTGTGTGGCGCCCTGGTCAGCGTCTGGACGTCGATGAGGACGAGTGCGTACAGGTAGGCGGCGGGGTCCCCCGGGCGGCCGGGTCGCGCTTCGAGGAGCTTGGCGATCTCGAGGCTGGGGCGGACCGACTGGGTGAGCAGCTCCAGCAGGATTTCGTCTTTGCTCGCGAAGTAGTAGTACAGCGAGGCCTGGCGGATGCCGACACGCTCTGCGATCTGGCGGGTCGTCGTCGCGGCCAGGCCCTGGCTGACGAACAGCCCGGCGGCTGCGTCGAGAACTTCCTCGCGTGGCGTCAGGCCGGCGCTGCTGGCCGGGCGGAGGCGGGGGCGCCCTGCTCGCCGCCGGTGCTCCACCGCTTCCGCCATGCGCCGGATTATCGCATCGCGGCCGGAGGCCGCCGTGGACGCGCGTCGGCGGAGGCCTGCTCGCAGCGCGCGGCGATCTCGGCGAGCCGGTCGTCGCTCCCGGCCGGCCCGGTGAGCATGACACCGAACGGCAGGCCGCCGGCCGTGCCCGCGGGCACCGCGACGGCCGCCATGTCGAGCAGGTTCGCGTAGCTGGTGTAGCGGCCAAGCCGGGAATTGACCGGGACCGGATCCGCGAGGGCTTCCGCGATGGTCGGATGCCCCGTGGTCGTCGGGGTCAGCAGCGCGTCAAGCCCGGACATCGCGCCGGCCGCGGCGGCCGCGAGGAAGTCCAGGCGTTCCCGGTCGGCGAAGTAGTCCGCGGCGGTGGGGGCCGCGGCGTCCAGGATGATCCGCGCCACCGTGGGGTCGAGGCCGGTCCCGATGAGGTCGGCGTGCGCGCGGATGTGCGCGCCGACCGCCGCGTAGCGCTCGGCGACGAAGGCCCCGCCGTAGAGCAGGGCCGCCGCATCCAGCATCGGCTGGATGTCGATCGGAACGATCACGGCCCCGGCCAGGCGCAGCCGCTCGACCGCGGCGGCGAAGGCGCCCGCCCAGCCGCCGGCCAGATCCTGCAGCTGCGCAGGCACCGGAACCGCGATCCGGAGGGTACGCCCGTCGCCGCCCGCTGGCGCGGGGGCCGGGGAGTCCGGGATGGCCCGGGCCAGCGGGTCCCGCCCGTCTGGCCCGGACACCTCGGCCACGGCCCGCCGGGCCAGGTCCAGGGTGCGGGCGAAGACCGTGACGCAGTCCAGGGTGCGGCAGGCCGGCACGACCCCGGTGGCCGGGATCGTGCCGCGGGTGGGCTTGACGCCGACGATGCCGTTGAGCGCGGCGGGGACGCGGCCCGAGCCGGCGGTATCGGTGCCGAGGGCGATGTCGGCCAGCCCGAGCGCCACCGCGACCGCGGAGCCTGAGCTGGAACCGCCGGAGATCCGGGCGGGGTCCCAGGCGTTACGGACCGCGCCGTAGGGGCTGCGGGTCCCGACCAGCCCGGTGGCGAACTGGTCGAGGTTGGTCTTGCCGAGCACGACCGCGCCGGCGGCGCGCAGCCGGGCCACGCTCGTGGCGTCCTGGCCGGGCAGGTAGGCGTACGAGGGAGCGCCGGCCGTGGTCGGCATCCCGGCGACGTCGATGTTGTCCTTGACCGCGGCGGCCAGTCCGGCCAGCGGCAGCCGGTCACCGGCGGCCACGCGGGCGTCGACGGCGGCGGCCTCACGGACGGCCTCATGTTCCGGGCGCAGCGCGATCCAGACCTCGGGCCGGCCGGCGGCGGCGATCCCGGCGAAGGCGGCGCGGACCCGCTCGACGGCGGTCAGGTCGCCACCGTCGCCACGGCCGGCCTCACCTGCGTGTCCCCGGCGGGCTCGATCGCGACCAGCGGCTGGCCGCCCTCGACCTGGGCGCCGATGGCGGTGTAGACGCCGACCACCGTGCCGTCGTGGGGAGCGGTCAGGATCGTTTCCATCTTCATCGCCTCCAGCGACAGCAGCTTGTCACCCTTGGCGACCCGCATGCCGGGGCGGGCGTCGATCTGCCAGACGCTGGACAGGAACGGGGCCGTCACGGCGGCCGCGCCGGCCGGGATCTGCACCTCCTCGGCCGGGGCGGCGGGCGGCGGGCCGGCGCTGATGTCGAACTCGCCCGCGTCGCGCCAGCGCTGTTTCTCGGCGCCGAACGCCGCGGCCTGCTGGGCGCGGAACGCGGCGATCGGGTGGGCGTTCTCGGCCAGGAACCGGGTGTGGACGCCGTAGTCGAACACGCCGTCGGTGACCTCGACGTGGCCGCGCCCGGCGTCGATCTGGGCGCGCAGGTCGAGAAGTTCCGCGGCACCGACCGGGTACCACTCGATCTGGTCGAAGAACCGCAGCGACCACGGCTGCCCCGAGAACAGGCCGGACCGGCGGAACCGGTTCCAGACCTGGACCGTCCGCCCGACGAACTGGTAACCGCCCGGCCCCTCCATCCCGTAGATGCACAGGTACGCGCCGCCGATCCCGACCGAATTCTCCGCGGTCCAGGTGCGCGCCGGGTTGTACTTCGTGGTCACCAGCCGGTGCCGCGGGTCCAGCGGGGTCGCTACCGGCGCGCCGAGGTACACGTCGCCGAGACCCAGCACGAGGTAGCGCGCGCTGAACACGGTGCGGTGCACGTCCTCGACCGTGCCAAGTCCGTTGATGCGGCGGATGAACTCGATGTTCCACGGGGTCCACGGCGCGTCGCTGCGCACGCTGTTCATGTACCGCTCGATCGCCAGCCGGGTCGCCGGGTCGTCCCAGGACAGCGGCAGCCGCACCGTCCGGGACGGCACCCGCAGCTGGCGGGTCTCGGGAATCTGCTCCTCCACCTGCTGCAGCAGGCCCAGCAGCGAGCTCGCCCGCCGCCGCGCCGGGTCGGTGTGGATCTGCAGTGAGCGGATACCCGGGGTGTAGTCCAGCACGCCGCCGGGATCTTCCTGCTCCAGGGCGGCCTGCAGCGCGTGCACCCGCATCCGCAGGCCCAGGTCCAGCACCTGGTCGCCGTACTCCACGATCAGGTTGTCGTCGCCGTCACGGCGGTACGTCACGCGGGGGCGGTCCGGGCCGCCCTCCCGCCGGGCCAGGACGCCGTCGTCGCCGTCGCCGCCCCGGCGTGGCAAGGCCGGGGACCAGCGGCGCTCCCGCAGCGCGGCCGCATCCTGCTCGCGGACCGGGACGAACCGGATCGTGTCGCCCGGGCGCAGCTGGCCGATCTTCCACAGGTCGCCGCTGGCCACCACGGCCGGGCAGACGAAGCCGCCCAGGCTCGGGCCGTCCGGGCCGAGGATGATCGGGGTGTCGCCGGTGAAGTTCAGCGCGCCGATCGCGTACGCGGTGTCGTGGATGTTCGAGGGGTGCAGGCCGGCCTCGCCGCCGTCTTCCCGGGCCCAGCCCGGCCGCGGCCCGGTCAGGCGCACCCCGGTGCGGGCGGAGTTGAAGTGCACCGTGTACTCGCTGGCGTAGAGCACGTCGAGGCCGGCCCGGGAGAAGAACTCGGGCGCGGCATGTGGGCCCTCGGTCATGCCGATCTCCCATGCGGTCACGATCGCGGGGCGCCGCCGGGCGGGCACCGGCCCGCGGGGCGCGGTCAGGCCCGTGCCGGGCGGGAACGCGGGATGCGGGCTCTGCGGGTCGGCCGGGCCGGGCCGCAGCACGTCGCCGGCCCGCAGCGCCCGGCCGCCGTGCCCGCCGAACCGGCCCAGCGTGAAGGTCGAGGCGCTGCCCAGATACCGGGGAACGTCGAATCCTCCGCGTACGGCCAGGTAGGTGCGCAGGCCAGGCCCTGGTACCGGGCCGACGGCCAGCGTGGCCCCCGCCGCGACCTCGACCGGCTCCCACCACGGCACCGGCCGCCCGTCGATCTCCGCCCGGGCCACGGCACCGCCCAGGCACACCAGGGCCGCGGCCGAGAAGCGGAGCGACGGCCCGGACGCCGTGCACTCCAGCGCGGGCGCGCCCTCCGGGTTGCCCACCGCCAGGTTGACCTCGCGCAGCGACACCTCGTCCATCGGGCCGCTCGGCGGGACACCGACCTGCCAGTACCCGACTCGTCCTGGCCAGTCCTGGACCGTGGTCATCGCGCCCGGCTCGAGGACCTCGATCCGCGGCTCGGGGTCGGTCGCTCCGTCCAGCGTCGAGGTCGAATGCGCCACCGCCCGGACATCCGGGCGGGTCAGGACGGCGCGCAGCAGGCCGAGGTTGGTCTGCACACCGTCTACGCGGGCCTCGGCCAGCGCCGCCCCGAGGGCGTCCAGCGCCTGGTCGCGGTCACCGGCGTGGGCGATGACCTTGCCGACCATGGGGTCGTAGTGGGGCGGCACCTCCTGTCCGGCCTCGATCCAGGCGTCGACCCGGATGCCGCGGCGGCGCGGCCAGCTGACCGCGGTGACCAGGCCGGGGCTTGGCCGGCCGCCGTGATTGGGGTCCTCGGCGTAGACGCGGGCCTCGATCGCGTGACCGCGGGCGACGGGATCGGCCGCCAGCAGGGACGCGACGCCGGACGGGCCCAGGCCGGCCAGCCGCAGCATCTGCTCCACCAGGTCGATGCCGAAGACCTCCTCGGTGACCGGGTGCTCGACCTGCAGGCGGGCGTTCACCTCCAGGAACGACGCTTCCTGCCGCACGGGGTCGTAGACGAACTCGACCGTTCCGGCCGAGCGGTACCGCACCGACACGGCCAGGGCCCGCGCGGATTCGTGCAGCCGGGCCCGCAACGCCGCCGGCAGGGCGGGAGCGGGGGCCTCCTCGAGCACCTTCTGGTTGCGGCGCTGCAGCGAGCAGTCCCGGTCGCCCAGCACCGCTACCCTCCCGGCGCCGTCCCCGAAAATCTGGACCTCTACGTGACGAGCCGGGCGGACAAACCGTTCGAGGAAAATCCCACCCGTGCCGAAGTTCGCGGCAGCAAGCCGCTGCACCTGGGTGAAGGCGCGGGTGACCGCCGGCTCGTCGGCGCAGGCGAGCATGCCGATGCCACCGCCGCCGCCCGTGGCCTTGACCATCACCGGGAACCCGATCGCCCTCGCCGCGTCCACCGCCTCCTGCGGCGAGCCCAGCAGGCCGGTGCCCGCCAGCAACGGCACGCCCGCGGCCTGCGCGCGGGCGCGGGCGGTGTGCTTGACGCCGAACGCGTCCAGCTGCTCCGGTGCCGGCCCGACGAAGGCCAGCCCCGCCGCCTCCACGCGCCGCGCGAAGTCCGCGTTCTCGGACAGGAAGCCATAGCCGGGGTGGATGGCGCCCGCCCCGGTCCGGGCGGCCGCGGCGAGGATCGCCTCCGCGTTCAGGTACGAGTCGCGGGCGCTGGCCGGGCCGATCGCCGCGGCGTCGTCGGCCTCGCGGACATGGGGGGCCGCCAGGTCAGCCTCGGAGTACACGGCGACCGTCCGCAGCCCGAGCCCGCGCGCGGTGCGGATGATGCGGCGGGCGATCTCACCCCGGTTGGCGATCAGCACGGTGCCGAACGCCCACCCCGGGGGGGCGGTGGTCACGCGCGCGGCTCCGTTCCCTGGGCCGTTTTCCGGGCCTTTTCCGGGGCCGTCTCCGCGGCCGCCGTGACGATCATCCGCAGCGGGGTGGGGTTGAAGCCGTTGCACGGGTTGTTGACCTGCGGGCAGTTCGACACCAGGACCAGGATGTCCATGTCGGCGCGGAACGCGACCCGCTTCCCCGGCCCGGAGATGCCATCGACGATCCCGAGCGTCCCATCCGCCTCGACCGGGACGTTCATGAACCAGTTCAGGTTGGACACGATGTCGCGGGCGCCCATGCCGTGCCTGGCCGCCTCGGCGAGGAAGTTTTCCCGGCACCCGTGCTCGGCCATGGTGTGATGGCCGTAGCGGAGCGTGTTCGATTCCTTGCCGCAGGCGCCGCCGATGGTGTCCTGCCGGTCGATCTCGTTGGCCACCACGGTCGCCAGCGCGTTCCCGTAGTTGGACCGCAGGACGGTTCCGGTGCGCACGTACGCGGTGCCCGACCAGCTGATGGTGTCCGGCACGCTGTAGCGCTCGCCGGTGTCCGCCGCGCTGTACAGCAGGCAGTCACCCGACTGGTTGCCGCCGACGTCCACGATGGTCAGGACCTGCCCGGCCCGGACGACCGCCGACCACGGCGCCCGGGCGGGCACCACCTCGTCCAGCACGATCTCGCCTGCGGTCAGCGGTCCGGAGAGGTCCAGCACAGTGCCGCCGGCGTAGCTGGCCGGGCTGAGCACCACGGCCAGATCGGCCGGGCAGGACGGCCGGCGCCCGGCCGCGTCCGTGACCGCGACGGGGACGGTAGCAGTCATGACTCACAGTCCCCGGGCGCCGGCGTAGTCCGTGGTGTTCAGGTACGCCCGGTGCGTCTCCGGCGCCGCGTCCCAGTACGGGTCGCCTGGCCCGGTCGGCGCCGACCGCCAGGCGTGCACGCGGAGCAGGCCCGACACGTAGCCGGGCCGGGGATCGATCGGGTGCGGCACGTTGGCGATCAGCATGATCAGCGGCAGTTCCGCGACCAGTTCCACCGCCCGGGCCGGCCCGGCGCTCCCCGTGAACTCGAGGCCGCCGTCGCCCCGCACGCGCACTCCCTTGAAGAAGGAGATGCTCGGCGGCAGGTCGCGCGGGGTCAGCCCGTGCTTGGCGGCGGCCAGGACGAACAGCTCACGCCCGGACGGCGACGGGCCCTGCGGCGCCGGATCACCGTACTTCGCGCGGGCGGCGGCGGCGGTGCTGGTGCCGCAGAGGGCGTCGTGCCGGCCTGAGTCGTCGGCGACGATCGTGGCCAGGACCCGCCCGTCGCCTGACAGCAGCGGGTGCCCGGTCCCGGGGTAGGCCTGCCAGGGGATCTTCATCGTGTCGGCCACGTTCAGCCGTTCCCATGGTTCGAGGGCGTTGTACAGCAGCACGTGCGCGCACGCCTCACCGGTCACGTCCTCCAGCCGGATGCGGGATCCGCGGGCCAGGACTTTGTGCGTGTAGCCCCCCGCCGCGACCGTTTCGGCCCACACCAGAAGGTCCGTATCCACGCCGGGGGGCGCGAACGGCGTGCCGCTGGCCGGCAGATAGGGCATCGCGTCGGCGACCCGGCCGGACTGGGCGCGCGCGTCCGAGCGCGCCGCGGTCACGGTGTCTGTCTCGTGCCCGGTAGACGTGCCGGCCATCCCGCTCTCCCTTACTCAGCAAACTTTCGCGGCGGTGCGTTCCGATGCGTGCGCGAGCAGGCGGGTCAGGCGAGGTCGACCTCCGGGGCCAAATCGGCTGCCTCGGCCGGGCGGGCGCGGAAGCTGGTGACCGGGATGACCTCGGCGTTCCGGCGCAGCCGCTGATGGACGAACACCCCCACGATCAGGGTGAGGGCGATGAAGAGCACGGCGCTCCACTGGAGCCACCAGGTGTGGCCGGTCAGGTCGTAGACCGCCTTCCGCGGCCAGGCGAGGTTCACGATGGCGACGATCTGGTAGGCGACCGCGATCAGGTTGAGCGGGATTCCCCAGCGTCCGAGGCTGAAGAGCGGGCGCCCGGTCTCGTCGACTTCAGCCGGCAGCGGTCCGCGGTGGCGGGCCTCCCGGATCCGGGCCAGCAGGAGTGGCCCGGTCACCCCCAGGTAGGCCAGGTAGAGCATGGCAATGCACAGGCTGGCCAGCGCGGTGAAGATCGCGCTCTGGCCGAGGTTGACCACGAGGGCCAGCGCGGCGCCCGCGCCGACGACGATGGAGGTGATGATCGGCGTCCCGGTGCGCGGGGAAACCCGGCCCAGGGCGCGATGGAACGGGAGCGCACGCTGCCGCGCCATCGAGAACATCATCCGGGCGCCGGACGTCTGGCACGCGAGGGTGCAGACGCAGACCGCGATCGTGACGTCGACCAGCAGGATACGGCCGCCGACCGGGCCCATGATCGACGTCAGCACCCACGGCAGCCCCAGGGTGGCCAGGTGCCCGTCGGTCAGGCTGGGCGCGGCCAGCAGCGCGGCGATCAGCAGCAGGCCACCGCCGATGCCGGAGACGACGAGGGCGCGGACGATCGTGCGCGCCGTGATGTAGCGGGGCGCGTGGGTCTCCTCGGAGAGCTCGCCCGCGGAGTCGAACCCGACCATGACGTAGGAGGCCATCAGGCCCGACGCCAGCCAGGCCCAGATGTACGGGGTGCCGGGCGTCGGCGCCGCGCCGGCCGTGGTAAAGAGCACCGACGGCCCCCGGTGCGCGTGGAACAGCAACGTGGCGACGATCGCGATGACGCCCAGGATCTCGAGCACGACGCCGGTGCTGTTGATAATCGACATCAGCCGCACGCCGATGATGTTGATCGTCGTCGTGACGGCCAGCAGGATCACGCCGAGCACGACGGCGTTTTCGGCGCCCGTGGGGGCCGTGGGCGACGGGTTCGCGCCTGCCCCGCCGATGAACTGGAAGCCCGACCAGATGGACGGGAGCACCGCCTGCAGGGCGATGGCGGCGGCCGCGACGGTCAGGATCTGGCCGACGATCATGATCCAGCCGGTGAACCAGCCGAAGGTCTGCCCGGCCAGCCGCGACGACCACTGGTAGATCGCGCCGGAGATGGGGAACCGGGCGGCCAGGGTGGAGAAGTTCAGCGCCACGAGCAACTGGCCCAGGAAGACAGCCGGCCAGGTCCAGAAGAACGCCGCGCCGCCGAAACCGAACCCGAGGAAGAACAGCTGGAAGACGGTGGTGAGGATCGAGACGAACGAGAAACCCGCCGCGAACGAGGCGAAGGACCCGACCCGGCGGTGCAGTTCCTGCGGGTAGCCGAACCGGGCCAGGTCTTCATGCTCGGCGGGCTGGTCAGTGGCGGACGGTGCAGGTATGCCAGCGGCGGACGACGTCATGGCTGCCCCTAGACGCTCGGAGGACCCGATACCTGTCGCGTGACAGGTAAGGGCTCAGCGTCGCAAGGCGGCCGTTCTCCGCCATTTCGCTCAAGTGACAGGTATGTAAAAGGGCGCCGGGGCGGGTGCCAGGAGGCCGCCGGCGGCCCTGGGCCTACGGCAGAACTTCCGCCAGATGCTTAGGCATGCTGGACCTGACGTCTTCCCACTCGCCGTCGGTGATGTGGTGCCTGAGGCTCTGGAGGACCGTCTGGCTCAGTGGTTCGACGCCGCCCTCGACCTCATAGGGAAACTCCCGCCGCACACGGGCGAAGAACTCGTCCCGGTCCATCTTTACTGGCACGTGGCCTGGCGACCAGTTCTCGTAGTAGATACCGCGGATCAGCATGGGCAGCTGAGCGGCGAGCTGGGCTGCTTCCACCACCGTGAGACGATCGCGCAGCACGTGCAGGACTCCGCGAAGTGCTGCGTACGACTGGTTCCGCCGCTCTTTCGGCCAGTTATACGCCTTCTCAATCTCCTTGAGGATGTGATTGGTCTTGTCCACGGTGGTGTTGAACGTCGAGTATCCCGTTTCAGCCATTGCCGTGAATCCCTCCTTGGTGGCGGAATTGATGACGGCCGCCCCCGGCCTGAGGCTCCGCCCTGGCCAGCCCGCTGCGTCCCACCTCCCTCAGCAAACACGCTGGCCGGCCCCACGTAACTCAGCGCAGGCCAAGTACGCCTCAAGGCCACCGTGAGGCAAAACAACCGCGAGCGCTTCCTCAATGTGGGTAGTCCCGGACATGCATTCACCAGCAACCACCTGATCATCCCTCTGACATCGGCGCGCGACTGAGCGCGAGCAAGCCCGCTATGGGCGAATGTCGTTTGCGAGGCGTGCGATGCACTGAGAGACCTCGCTCCGATTGCCGGCCTGCGCGATGCAGCGGTCGAAATTGGTGAAGACGTTCGTGTTCCGGGCTACGAGTGTCCCCACGCGCACGGAGAACACGATGGCGAGAGCCAGTGCGAGGACGCCGCAGACGACTCCGGCGGCGGCCTGGCCGGGGTTTACCGCGCCCCTGGTTCGTCCCCGGGTCAGGGCAATCAGGCCCAGGACAGCTGCCACAAGGCCGCCGAGGAGGGCGAGCGGAAACAAGACGAAGGAGAACGCCGCCACCAGGCTGGCCACGCCGAGAACGAGGGCAGCTACCCCGAGCCCGTTCCTTGGCCGTGCTGATCGTGCCGGGGTCGACGGTTGACCGGGTTCGGTGGGCTGAAGAGTGCTCACAATGGCCTGCCTTCCAGTTCATATGTAGTCCCCCCGCTGCAAGAAACTGAGCGAGATCCATCCCGGTGCCACCGGCAGCCAGTAGGTGGCCAGCCGGTAGGTGAGGACGGCCGACACCGCCGCCCCGGAGCTGAGGCCGATACCGGTGAGGCCCGCGACCAGGGCTGCTTCGATAGCCCCCAGGCCGCCCGGCGTGGGGGAGACGGCCGCGATCGCTGAGGCGGCCATGTAGACGGCGCCGATCTCCGCGAACCCGGCTCCGCCGCCGAATGCCTGCACCGAGGCGGCCAGGCCGCCGATGTAGGCCAGGGTCACCGCCGCCGAGCCACCCAGCAGCATCGCCAGCTTGACCGGGCTGGCCGCCACCCTGCGCAGGCTGGCCGAAGCGGACCGCAGGGCTTTCAGGCCCCGGGTGACGGCGAAGCGGCGGCCTCGCCTGGTGGCCAGCAGGATGCCTACCAGCGCGGCCAGCACGGCCAGGACCAGCAGCAGCTTGCTGGCTGATGGCAGCTTGAACGCGTGGGTCAGGCCGCGGCTGGCCAGACCGAAGAAGAGCACCAGCAGGATCCCGTGGACTACCGCTCCGGCCAGGGCACTGAGTCCGACCGCCGCGACACCCGCGGCCGGCTCGACCCCGGACTTCTGCAGGAAGCGGGCGTTCAGCGCCATCCCGCCGACATTGGCCGGGGAAACCCTGTTGATGAACGATGATGCGGCCTGCGCCAGGACCGTGGGCCAGAACGGCACCCAGCCTGGCACGCCGCCAATCAGCGAGACCGCGCTGGCCAGGTAGGTCAAAACCGACATCGCAATGACGACCGGCACCCACACCCAGTGCGCCGACTGGATGGCATGCCAGCTGCTGCCGACCTGGGCCAGCTGGGGGAGGATGAAGTAAAAGGCAGCAGCGAGGGCGGCGACCGTCAGCAGGGTGCGTGGCCGTACCCGCTGGATGCGGGCCAGTTCCTGGCCGGTGCCGCCACTGGCCGCGGCCGCCGCCGACCTGGTTTCGACCAGGAGACGCCCGTGGTGCCGGAGCGCGCGGCGGGTGCCGGCCGACAGGGCTAGCGGCTGAAGCAATGGCACCGCAGGCGTCAGCCCGTCGGCGCCGAGGACCGCGGCGGAGGAGGCAACCGCTTCTTCCCCGCCGACCAGGGTGGCCAGAGAGGCGATGAGCTCGGCCAGGTCGAGGTCTTTCTGCCGCTGGGTGGCGGTCAGCTCCGAAAAGCTGAAGTCAGTCAGCCAGGGCTGCCCGTCGTTGCCGACCATCACATTCGCCGCCCGCAGGGACCGGTGGGCGATCCCGGCGTGGTGCAAGCGGTCCACCTCGGTCCACAATCTCTGCAGTAGTTCGGCGTTGATCTGCTGCGCAGGAAGTTGCTCAAGCGAACGCCCGTCGACCCGCTCCATGACCAGCAGCGCGGTCCCGGCCGGAGCTTTGATCACCTGGCCGACGCGCGGGACACGGACACCGGCCCGCTCCGCCATCAGCGCGACCAGGGCCTGGTGCTCGACCGCCTGGATGAGCGAGCCGGCCGGCCGGGTGTGGCCCACGTCGCGGAGCCTGACGAACCGGTACGCCCGGTAAAGCAGGTCGGCGTCCCGCTGATCCGAGCCAAGGACCTTGATGAACAAGTGCTGTCCGTCATCGGTGGCCGCCACGAACGGCCGGGAGCCCTTCGTCTCGACGTCGGCCGGCTCGATCGATCGGACTGGCAGTCCAGCGCGCCGGAGGACCGCAGCGATTCCCTGGGGTCCCATCCGCCGGTCCGGCACGCCGAAGGCCACCAGAACGCCGGCACCAACGGTCACCCCCGTGGCGAACGCGAGGACCAGTTCCATCGGCAGGACCGTGCCGGTGGCCAGGCGCGCCGCCGCGGCGGCGACCAGAGCGATCCAGGCGGCCCGCCGCCACGCGCGGCTGAGCCACGGTGAGGCGGCAACCGCCACGGCCGCCGCCGCGGCGAGAATGGGCGGGCCGGGGAAGGCCGCGCTGGCGAGCCACCCGCCGTGGGCAACGGTGAGCGCCACCGCGTGCGGATGCTGATCTCCGGCCAGGTACAAGATGCCTGCCAGGGCGGCGCCGGCTGCCACGGCCCCGGCCGCCAGGCCGGCCAGCAGCCGGAACCGCCGATGGCGCAACGCGACGGCGACCACCCCGGCGGCCGCCACAGCCAGGGCCACCTGCACCAGACCGGTGAGGACGTGTCCAGCGGGGTCGTATCCAATCCCTGGCACGGCCGCCGCACCGGAACCGAGCAGCGTGCCTCTGGTCAGGGCCTCGACTGCGATGGCCACGACAAGGACCAGCCCGCCCGCGATGAGGCGGATGACATCGCCCGGATGACGGTAGCGAGATGCTGGAAGAAGACGTCCCGGATGCGTCGCGGGCGGCTCGGCCGGGCCAGGTGCGGCCGGGGCGAAGGTCAGCCCGTCACCCCGACGGGCCGCACCATCCTGATCTGTTCGGCCTGGATTCATGCTGTTCTCCGCCTCCCCGCCACCTCGTCCGGCGGAGGAATTCCAGCCATGCGGTGCGCTTCTGCGGGCCGCTGCCGCGTGCCCTGCCACCACCGCTGGAGCAGGCCAACCACCAAGGCGGCCGTTAGGGCGCACGATGTGCCGAGCAGGACGCCTGCCACCGCATCGGACAGCCAGTGGGCGGCCAGGTAAGCGCGGGAGAGCCCCATCAGGACGGAGAATGTCACGGCTGCCGCGCCCCACCAGGCGCGCCGCCGCCCGGGGGGGACCAGGGCGATGACGGCGGCCACTGCCGTGACCGACGTGGCGACGGCATGGCCGGACGGGAACGACGCGCCGGTCGTGGCCACGAGCGACCCAGGCGGCCTGGCCCGGTCGTAAATTCCCTTCAGCACGCCGATCAAGACCTCTGACACCACCACGGCCAGGGTGAAGGCGGAGAGATGCCACCATCTCCGTTGCAGGGCCAGAAAACCGGCCACGGCGATCCGCACTGGCAGCGTGACGTACACGAGCCCGAGGACGTTGAGGGTCCTGGCGATCGCGGTGAGCGGGGGCGCCCGGCCCGAGATCATCAGCCGCAGCCACGCGTCGTCCCACCGCTGGATGCTGGTCAGCGTCCCGTGGTCGCCGACCGCGACGAAGACGCCGGCCGTGAGTGCCACCACTACCACGGTGATGGCGGCATAACGGCCTGGCGCGCCCAGTAGCGCGTGCTCTTCTCGTCCTGGCCGTGCCGCCAGGCTCATCCCGGACATTGGGCCCCCAGCCCGCACAGGGCGAGACCCTCGGTCTGCCGGACATGGCTGACCAGGGTCGACCGGGGCACGAATGACACCGCGGTGTCAGCCGCTCCGGCCAGCACGGGGGATACGCCGGGCGGGAAGCGGAACTGGTAGGTGACGCAGCCGCCCCGGAAAGTGTAGAAGCGCAGGTCGGAGAACTGCGGTTCCAGACTCAGCGGCTGCTCGAACCGGCGCATGCCGGGCTGATCAGACGGGATCTCGCGGGCGCCAGTAGTGTCGCAGGCCGCGGCCAGGGTGATGGTTGCGGCACGCGGGCCAGCCTGATCGGAGTCCAGCCAGAAACTGGCCCGCCCGCTGACGATATCCGCGCCGCTGGCCCGCCAGCCCGACGGGAGTGCCGCGACGCAGGGCAGCAGCGCCGCGGAGGGAACCGCCTGGGCCGTCAGGATCATCGAGTGGCCGGTTCCGCACTCAGGAGCGTACGCGCCGATGTTCTCAGCCGGGAAGAACGCCTTGCCCCCGACAATGACGGTCACCGCCGTCACGGCGAGCATGCCCAGGGCCAGGAATAGCCGCCGGGCACTCCAGCGCTGCAGCACGATCGGGCGCCGCTCGGGGGCGAGCTTCCGGAATTCGTCAAGCAGGTCGCGCGGGTCGCGCTTCATGAAGGCGCGCAACTGGGTCGGGCTCGCCACCCCGCGGGTGGCTGCGAAGGCTTCGGCCAGCTCGGCCGCGGTGAACTGGCGCAAGGCCTGCCGGTAGACCCGCTTGGGGTCGGTGCGGACCGCGAGCACCAGCATCATGTTGCCCAGGTCCACGGCCTGCCGCCAGGGTGAAGGACGCACCTGGGCGAATGCCACGTCGATGAGCAGCAGTTCCCCGCCACGCACCATGAGGTTGCCCGGTTTGATGTCGCGGTGGGCGATCCCGGCGTCCCACAGCCTGCGGATCATCGCGAGCCCCTGGTCGATCAGGCCATCGTCGACGCCGGCCTCGCCTATCTCCACGGCGCCCTCGAAGAACTCGGTGACGAGCAGGTACTCGCGCTCGGGAGTGATCTCGACGATGCCGTAGGGCCTGGCGGTGCGGACACCGATGTCTTGCAGCAGGCGCACGGCATAGTCCTCGTAGGTGACCAGGCGCCGCACCGTCTTGAAGGGAGACTCGTCCTCCAGGGAGCCGTACAGGATAGTCCGCCACAGCTTGTACCAGCGGTCGGCGCGGACGTGGCCCCGCGTGTACAGCTTGGCGAACAGATACTCGTCCGGGTCTCCTTCCACCTGCAGCCGCAGCGGGGTAGAGCCGGCCGAGGACTCGAGCCCGACCGGCTTGACCTCGACCACGGTCAGCCCAAGCTGGTCGTGCACGGCCCGCCTGATCGCCTCTCCCCGCCGGCCGGTCACATCAACGTGGGCGGTCCGGCCGCGCCGGTACGCAACCGGGAACACCTCGTTCGGCGTGAAGAAGCGGAACGCGGTGACCGGGATAGCCACGCCGAACGCCACGCCGAGCAGCACGTCGCCGGGATGATCGACAGCCAGGTACAGGCGGGCGAGGCAGAACAACCCGATGAGGACCGCGATGGCCAGCTTGGCGTAGGTCCGGGGACGGCCCGGGACGACCAGGCAGTACGCGATACCCATCAGGAAGATCGTGAGGACCGCCACCGGGGGCGACGGCGCCGAGTAGCCGCCCCAGCCGGCGATGACCGGCACGCCAAACGGGCGCGGCCGGGACAGCGCACTGTAGATCCACTGCCCCACGACCTCGAGGAAAAACAAGCTGCACAGGAACACCAGCAGATGCCGCCACCGCCGGAACACCATCATCAGGGCGACCGCCGAGAACCCGATGACGGTGACCCCCCAGCCAGATCCCGCGGTCTTTATCCCGGTGGCGATGTCGGTCAGCCATGGCGTCCGGATTTCGGCCAGGAGGCGAAGCACCCACGTACTGAACCGATCATCAACCCGGAGCGCCGGCGAGTGCAGCGAGACCAGGAACGCTATGGCCAGGACGGCCAGGGCCAGGATCAGCCAGGCGGCGGTGCTGAGGGCGAACGGGTGGGGCAGCGGCGGTGGCGCGCCGGTCGGGCGGCGCGTCCGGTGGGCGGCCGTGGCCGGCGTGAGGCCGGCCGGGCCGTCCGGCGATGTGACTGTCTCGGCTTTCTCGCTCATCGAACCGCACGCTCCTCCGGGACCAGCCCATGAGCTCGCAGCCAGCTCCTGGCCACCCGGCGTGGGGCCTGCCCGTCGAGTTGCACCAATGCGTCCATAGCGCGCAGCGAGCCAGTATCCAGGCGGGCCGACACCCGGTTGAGCACGGCGACCAAGCCCGTGCCGTAGCGGGCGACGACAGCGCGGCGGATCAGCGGAGTGATGTTCTCCGCAGGTTGCAGGCCGCGATCATCGGCCAGGACCACGAGATGCCGCGCCGTGATGCCCGGGTTGGTGCTGAACAGCAGCGCGGCGTTGACGTACCCCGCGTCGAGGGCCTGAAGGGTCAGTGGCCCGCCGGCGTCGAGCGGGATGAACTCCCGGAAATGTACGCCGTAGGTGCGTGCTAGCCCCGGCAGGCAGTACGGGCGCCCAGGGCATTCGGGTGGACCACCGAACACCAGGCGGGGCGCCACCCGGGCGAGGTCGGCGATGGACCGCAGGTCATAGCGCGCCGCAGTGGCCGCAGTGACCACTATCGCATTGGTGTCCTGGGCCGGGGCCGGGTGCCCCACGACGAGCCCGCCGCCCGCCACCGAGGCGGTCAGAGCCTGGTTGCTCGCGGCCGCGCCGGACAGGGCGGACTGCCGTCCCAGGCTAGCGAACTCCAGTGCTGAGCCGGCGTACTCCGGCACCAGCTGGATCAGGCCACTCATCAGCGCGGGATCGACCAGCTCACGGCTGCCCAGGTCAGGCTCGATGCGAACCGGAAAGCCGTGCCCCGCCAGTGCCTGCCCGTAGATCTCAGCCAGCAGGACGCTCTCCGGGAAGTCGAACGACCCGACCGTGATCACGCCGCGGTCCGCTCCAGCCCCGCGCGCGCCGGAGGGCGATCCTGAGCTGCTCGCAGGCACGCAGGCGGAACACACCGCGACGAGCACAATTGACGCGGCAGCTAGGCACGCGGTCTGCAGTGTCAGCATGCCGTAGTGCCCCCGTACCGGCGGAACCCGCAACCCGCCTGCCCGAAGCTGGCCGCAGTGTCACGTGGCCGAGCTTCGGCGTTGCCGATGCTCAGTAGCCAGCAGACCCACCCCCGGGGCTGTCGCTCTGCTCGAGACGCTACGCTTGGGCTTACCGGCGGTCAAGACGGAACGTATCGTTCCGCCAGCGGTGATCAAGGGCGGTCGGGCCATGGTGCAGGTCGCGGTCGTTACATCGGTTCCCTCTCGCAGGTAGAGCGACCGCAGGGTGAAGAGGAGTGAAGTGGCCATGACCGCGGGCACGAAGGGTCAGCAGCCAGTCACATCCCCGGAGCGCCGCCGCAGCATCCGCTCGCACCAGGCCATCCTGGCGGCGACGGCGGAACTGCTGGCCGGGGTCGGCTACACCGCGTTGACCATCGAAGGCGTCGCGGCCCGGGCCGGAGTGGGTAAGGCAACCGTCTACCGGTGGTGGCCGTCAAAGGGTGCGCTGGTCATCGAGGCGATGAGCGCGGCGCTCGCCATGCCCTCGTTCTCTGAAACCGGCGACCTGCGGCAAGATCTGCTCACCGTCGGAAATGGCATCGTGGAGACCCTGGCGCGCAGCCCGGCAGGCGCGGTCATTTCGGCCCTGGCCGCCGACCTCATGCGCAATCCGGACATGGCTGAGCAGTTCCGGGACCAGGTGATCCGCCCGCGACGATCCGCGGTCACGCAAATCCTCCGACGCGCGGCAGACCGCGGCGAACTGCCGCCGGACGTAGACATCGACCTGCTGCTCGACGTGTACGCCGGGGCCGTCTTCTACCGCGTCCTCGTCAGCGGCGAACCGGTAACCGACCTGCTAGCCGAGCAACTGGTCAGCCTGCTGCTCGACGGTAAGGCCCCAGTGAAGCCGGCGTAGCGCTGGCCGACGAGGAGGGCTGCCAGCCGCGGGCCCGGCGGGAAGATCCGCCGCCGGATGGCCGCCGGGGAACTCGCCAGCCAGTAACCCCGCGCTGCCAAGGTCAAGGCCATGAAAGCCGAGCTCAAGGCCACAGTCCAATCCGAAACCCGGCACAGAAGGGAGCGAGAGAGCGGAACAAGCCGGGTCATACGGGGTCAGACTTCGTAGTATGAATGCGGCAGGCAGTGGGGCTGGGTGGCGGCGACGATGCTCGGCCACGCTGACTGTGGTGGCAGGCCGGGCTGGCCAGGGGACCCCCGAGCGCCCGGCCAGCTGAGCTGGCGGCCATTGTGGCGAAGACCGTCGCTCGCGGAGAGGTGGCCCGACGTGCGGATTCAACGCAAATGGCTGACGGCCGGAGGCCTGGCCCTGGCGCTCGCCATTACCATGCCGGCGGTGGCGGCGGCAGCGGCCAGGACGACTGGCACGGCCCCCCGTGACGGCGGCGGGGTGACTGGCGCGGCACAGTCCGCGGCCGGCGGGCGGGCTCTCGCGGCCGCCCTGCCGAGGCTGTCGGCGCAGCAACTGGCAGGCCAGCGGGTGATCTACAGTTACCCGGGCCTGACCCCGCCAGCCAGCTTAATCTCGCTGATCCAGCATGGTGAGGCCGCCGGGGTGATCTTCTTCGGGCAGAACATCTCCAGCGAGGCGCAGATCGCGGGCGTCATCAGGCAGCTGAATCGGGCTAACGCCAGCTCGCTGAACCCGGTACGGGCACCGCTGCTGCTGATGACCGACCAGGAGGGCGGTCAGGTCCGCCGCCTGCCGGGCCGCCCGTATCTGTCCGAGAAGCAGATCGGCGCGAATCCGCTGGCGAAGGCAGAAGTTCTGGCCACGCAAGCGGGTCAGGGCGCCGCGGCCAACCTGCACGGTGTGGGCATGAACGTCAACCTTGCGCCCGTGCTGGACGTGTACCGGCAGGCCGGGAACTTCGATGACCAGTTCGGGCGCTCCTACAGCATGAACCCCACTGTCGTGTCGGATCTGGGCACGAACATGATCAAGGCACAGCAGGCCGGGGGGGTCGCGGCCACGGCCAAGCACTTCCCCGGCCTCGGGGCCGCCACGGCGAGGCAGAACACGGACAGCAGGCCGGTGACGCTCAATCTGCCGCTGGCGACGATCCGCAGCACCGACGAGGCGCCGTTCCAGGCCGCGATCGCTGCCGGAGTCAAGCTGATCATGGTGTCGTGGGCTATCTACCCGGCGATAGGAGCACGGCCCGCCGGGCTCTCGCCCAATGTCGTCCAGGGTGAGCTGCGGAACCGGCTCAAGTTCACCGGGGTCACGATCACAGACGCCCTGGAGGCCGGCGCGCTGCGCTCCTACGGTTCGACCCAGAACCGCGCGCTGTTCGCCGCACTGGCCGGCATGGACCTGCTGCTGTGCTCCGCCCAGAACGTCACCCAAGGGGAGCAGGCGAGCGGCGAACTGGCCACGGCCTACCGCAACGGAACCCTCAACGGCCCGGCGTTCCTGGCTAGCGTGAACCGGGTAATAACGCTGCGCCAGTCACCGAAATAGCAGCCTGTTACCAATGTCCCTGGGCCGTGACCGCTGCCCCGGTCCGGGCAACCCGGCTGACCACCGGCAGGTGGCTACGACGCTCGCGATTGGCGTTCTGTGTGAGGGCGCGTGCCGCAGCGCGATATGCGGTTTGCCGGGGTAGCCGGGAAACTGGCCTGTGCGCGGTGAGTTCCGGAGCCTGGCGCGGTCTGACTAACTAACAGGCCATCGGCAAGAAGGAGACTCAGGGTGGGCGCAGCTGAAGTCTTGATGGAAGGAGTCGTTTTCGGCGAATCACCGCGCTGGCACGACGGACGGCTCTGGTTCTCTGACTGGGGCGCGAACCAGGTGATCGCACTTGGCATCGACGGAAGCCACGAGGTGGTGGTGACCGTCGAATCGTTCCCGATGTGCATCGATTTCCTCCCCGACGGCCGGCTGCTGGTGGTCGACTCTGCACGGCGGCGGTTGCTGCGCCGTGAGTCCGATGGGTCGCTGGTCACGCATGCTGACCTGTCCGGAGCCTCGACCAAGCCATGGAATGACATCGTGGTCGATGACCGGGGCAACGCCTATGTCAATACGATCGGCTTTGACTTCCCCGGCGGCGAGTTCGCGCCGGGCCTCCTCGTGCTCGCCACGCCGGACGGCAACGTCCGTCCGGTCGCCGGCGATGTCGCGTTCCCGAACGGGATGGCGATCACCCCGGAAGGCGGAACGCTGATCGTCGCTGAGTCGTACGCCAACCGGCTCACGGCCTACGACATCGGCGCAGACGGCGGCCTCGGCAACCGGCGGGTGTGGGCGGAGACGCCCGGCGACCACCCAGACGGGATCTGCATCGATGCCGAGGGCGCTGTCTGGTACGCCGACGTGGGCAACAAGCACTGCGTGCGGGTGCGCGAGGGCGGTGAGGTGCTGGCCACGGTCAACCTGGACCGTGGCGCCTTCGCCTGCGCGCTCAGCCGGGGTGACGACCCGC
>JAOPYP010000248.1 GCA_025964635.1 Actinomycetes bacterium
CCGCCGAGGGCGGGTGGCCGGCCGCAGAGCGCAGTTCGAGCGCGGCCCCGGCCAGCTTGGCCGCCCGCACCGCGTCCCCGGCCCGGGCCTCCAGGGCCGCGAAGGCCTCCAGTCCCCGGGCGACAGGCAGGCGCTGGCCGGTGGCCAGGCTCAGCGCCACGCTCTCAGTCAGGCTGGCCCGGCACAGGCCGAGGTCACCCTGGATGAGCGCCACCGAGGCGATCCCCGCCAGGCACCGGGCGATCTCCGGCCGGGCGTCGATCTCCTGGTACAGGCTCAGCGCTTCCTGGTACTGGCTGATCGCGGCCTGGTAATCGCCGCGGGCCCGGGCGACGCCGCCCAGCCCCACGCGGACCTGGGCCACCCCCCACCCGTTGTTGTCCCGGAGCACGTCCAGGGCCGCCTCGTAGGTCTTCTGCGCCTCGCGCAGGCTGCCCAGCCGGGCCAGGCCGGCCGCCTTGATGCTCAGCGCCAGCCCTTCCTCCCAGTCGTTGCCGAGCTTGTGCGCGGTGTCCGCCGCCTCGTCGACCCTGGCCACCGCCTCGGCCAGGTTGCCCGCCCGCAGGCTGGCCACGGCGAGCAGCCGGAGCGCGCCCGCCTCGTTCGCGTCGCCCGCTTCCCGGCACAGCTCCAGGCCCTCGCGGGCGCACCGCTCCGCGGTGCGGTAGTCCTGCTGCTCGAAGGCCAGGTCGCCGCGGAACACCAGGGCCGGCCCGCGCACCCCGGGCGGCACACCCGCCGCGCTGACCAGGAACCGGTCGAACCATTCCGCGCCCTCGGTCACGTCCCCGTGCGTCACCCACGGGTTGCGCATCGCGCCGCACATGCGCAGCCCCTCGGCGATGTCGCCGCGGCGCAGCGACGTGGCCAGCGCCAGCCGGTAGTTGGCCAGGTCCGCGGTGATCGCCCGGTACAGCGCCACCCGCTCTGGCCAGGACGGCGCGCCCCGGACGAACGCCTGGGAGACGACGTACTCCCCGTAGCGGAGCAGGTAGTCGCGGTGCCGGAGCCGGAGCGCGTCCTCCTCACCCGAGGTGGTGAGCCTGCTGGCCGCGTACTCCTTGATGGTGTCCAGCAGCCGGTAGCGGGACTCACCGCGCAGCTCGTGGTCGAACGTGACCAGCGACTTGTCAATCAGCGCGGCCATCAGGTCGAGCACGGTGCCGGCCGGGATCTGCTCGTCGGCGCAGACCTGCTCGGCCATGTCCAGATTCCAGCCCGCGAACACCGACAGCCGGCGCAGCAGGATCTGCTCTGGCTCGCTGAGCAGCTCATAACTCCAGTCCACGGCGGCCCTCAGGGTCTGCTGGCGCGGCGGGGCGGTCCGGTCGCCGGAGGCCAGCAGCCGGAAACGGTCATCGAGACGGCTGGCGATCTGCTCCACGGACAGCGCGCGGATCCGGGCCGCGGCCAGCTCGATGGCCAGCGGCATGCCGTCCAGGGTCAGGCACAGCCGCGCCACGGCCGCGGCGTTGTCGCTGCCCAGCGCGAACCCGGACCGGGCCGCCGAGGCCCGCTCGGCGAACAGCTGCAGCGCCTCGTGCCGGGCCAGGTCGGTCAGGGACTCCGGGCCGGACCCGGTCGGCACGGACAGCGGCGGGACCCGCCAGACGGTCTCGCCGCGCACCCGCAGCGGCTCCCGGCTGGTCGCGATCACCCGCAGTGACGGGCAGCTGGCCAGCAGCTGCTGGACCAGCTCCGCGCACCCGTCCACGATGTGCTCGCAGGTGTCCAGGATGAGCAGCAGCCGCCGGGCCCGCAGCGCCTCGGCCAGGGTTGCCATCAGGGGCCGGTCCCCCTCCTCGCGGATCCCGAAGGTGGTCGCGACCCGGCGCGGGAGGAGGTCCGCGTCGACCGTGTCGGCCAGCTCCACCAGCCAGGCACCGTCGGGGAATTCCGGGACAAGATCGCAGGCCAGGCGGACGGCGAGGCGGGTCTTGCCGATGCCCCCCGGGCCGCACAGGGTCAGGGCGCGGACATCGCTGAGCAAGAGCGCGAGTTCGCTGAGATCACGCTCCCTGCCTATGAAGCTGTTCGGCTCCGCAGGAAGGTTGCCGGGGGCAGGGGGAGCGGCGGAAGTCATGGCATCCAGGACCGTCGGTTGATGGCGGGGGCCAGTCCTACGGAGTGTGTTCCTTCATTCACAGATAAGGACGGGAACGCTGCTGGTGTAACGAAGTCGACCGAAATACATCAGTTTGACCATTGTCCACCACTGCGTGCCGCGCCGGGTAGTAGTCGGTACCTGGATATGATAACGGAGAGTTACTTCTTTTCCGGGGGAGACGGAAAAACCTCGCGTCCAGGGCTGTACCGCCGCCCAGCTGCCGTACGGCGAGATCAGCTGTGCCTCCCCCCGGATGGGTGACGCGGCCCGGTTAGCCAGCCGCACCGCCAGTTCCCCGGCCGCCCCGGGCCGGATCCGGACCGACGGCGTGAGCACGGTGACCTCCAGCTCTGCCGTGATGGCCCGCAGGTCGGCCTGCAGCGCGGGCAGCAGGGCGTCGGACGGGAGGCCGGGCGAGGGCGCCGGCGGCCCGCCCAGCATCACGGCCGTCACATCCTCGAAGACCTGGCCCAGCTGGTCGCGGATCCGGGCGGCCAGGAAGTAGTGCCCGGGCGCAACGGCCGTGCCGCGCACGGCCAGATCCCAGTGCGCGTGCCCGAGCGCGGGCAGGTCGTAGCGCAGCGGGCCGGCTGGCGTGGCCGCCAGCCCGGCCGGGACATCGAGGTCCACGACGCCCGCGGCCGGCTCCGGCCCGCAGGCCACGGTGAGGCGGACCGTGGCCTCGTCCTGGCCGCCGGCCGCCTGGGGGAGCGCGATCCGGCCAGGTGACAGGTGCACCGCGACCGGCAGATTGCCGGCCGGGGCCGGCCCCTTGCCGTGCAGCCAGTACCGGGTGAATACGGGCTGCGCGGGCTCGGGGGAATCGGGGGCCCCGGAAGACATGGCGGTCTCCGGAAGAGCGGTCTCCTGGACTGCGCTTTCCGGAAGGGCGGTCTCCGGAACGGCAGCCGCCCGGGGGAGACCGGGCCCGGATTCCGCCGGGCCGGCCGGCACGGACAAGCCCACCGTGACCGTCCCGGCGGGCGGCACCGCCACCTCGGCCTGGCCGGCCCGGACCGGCAGCGCGGCCGCGGC
>JAOPYP010000249.1 GCA_025964635.1 Actinomycetes bacterium
CTTGACCCTCCCTGGCACCGCTACGTAACATCACATAGTAGAACAGAGTTCCGTAACATGGAACTCATGGGCTCGGACCTGACAAGCATGGAACTCATCGGCAGGCGAAGCGGGCAGCGCGGCAAGCGACCGCCGGGGATGCGGGAGGCGTCAGTGGCCACTCCTGCCGGCACGCAGGCGCCGGACCGGGCGGCTCCGACCGGCACGCAGGCGGTGGACCGGGCCGCGCGGCTGGTCACCGAGGTCGTGCACGCACCCGACTCGGTCACGTTCACGGAACTGGCCGCGGCCACCGGGCTGGCCAAGAGCACCACGTCACGCCTGCTGGTCGCGCTGGAGCGCGGCGGGCTGGTGCGCCGCGACGACGACGGCCGGTTCCGCCCCGGCGACGTGTTCGTCCGGTACGCCTGGCGGGGCGGCGCGGAGGCGGGCCTCATCGAGGTGGCCCGGCCGTTCCTGGACCGGCTGGGCGCCGAGACCGGCGAGACCGTGAACCTCGGCGTGGCCCGCGACGGCCTGGTCGAGCAGGTCGCCCAGGTGGACAGCAGGTACCTGATCGGCGGCACCAACTGGGTCGGCCGGCCGGTGCCGCTGCACTGCGCCGCGCTGGGCAAGGTGCTGCTGGCCTACGGCGCGGCGCCGCTGCCGCCCGGCCGGCTAGAGGCCCGCACCAGCCGGACCCTGACCAGCCGGGCCGCTCTCGAGGAGGACCTGAGCCAGGTCCGCCGGTGCGGGTACGCGGTCACCGACGGGGAACTGGAGCCGGGGCTGGTCGCGGTGGCCGCCCCCGTCTTCCGGGACGGCGCGGTGGTGGTGGGCGCCCTGTCGGTGTCCGCGCCCGCCAGCCGTCTCACGCCGGCGAGGATCCCCGCGGTAGCCGCGCAGTGCGCAGCCCAGGCCCTCGGCCTGTCCGCGGTCCTTGGCCACCGCCCGCTCCCCGGCGCAGAAAACGAGCCCGGTCCGCAGCCCGGGCCCCGGCACGAACCCCGGACCGCCCGGACCTGAACCCCCTCCCGGCAACCCCCCGCCAGACAACAGAGAGCCAGACAACAGAGAGAAGGTGCCTCGTGACGCAGGAGGAGCTGCTCCGCCAGCTTTATGACTTCACCCTGGTAGGCAACGCGCCCGAGGTGCTCAGCCTGACCAACGCCGGCCTCGAGATGGGCCTGGGTCCGGAGATCCTGCTCTACGAGGCGCTCATCCCCTCGCTGGAAGAGGTGGGCGCCCGGTTCGAGCGCGGCGACTTCTTCGTCCCGGAGATGCTGATCGCGGGCAAGGCCATGGCGGGCGCGCTGGAGATCCTCCGCCCGCTGCTGGCCGAGACCGGCGCCCAGTCGATCGGCACGATCGTGATGGGCACGGTCAAGGGCGACGTGCACGACATCGGCAAGAACCTGGTCAACATCATGTTCGAGGGGGCCGGGTTCCAGGTCATCGACCTCGGCGTCCAGGTCGCGCCGGAGAAGTTCATCGACGCGATCAGGCAGCACCAGCCGGACATCGTGGGCTTCTCCGCGTTCCTGACCACGACCATGCCGATGTTCAAGGCGAACATCAACGCGCTGCAGAAGGCCGGCCTGCGCGACAAGGTCATCGTGATGGTGGGCGGCGCGCCGGTCACCCAGGAGTACGCGGACGTGGTCGGCGCGGACGGCTACGCCGCCGACGCGTCAGCCGCGGTGGTCCGGGCCAAGGAACTGCTGCAGAAGCGCCGCGCGATGACGCCGGCCTAGCGCACGCCCGGAACCGGCCAGCCCAGGAGCCTCGATGGAAACAGTCCTCCGGTCCGCCTCTCGCGAGGTCGTGATCAGCCCGCAGCACCCGTTCTGCATCATCGGCGAGCGCATCAACCCGACCGGCCGCAAGCTGTTCCAGGAACAGCTGCGCCGCGGTGACCTGTCCCGGATCGAGATCGACGTGGCCCAGCAGCTGGCGGGCGGGGCCATGGTCCTCGACGTGAACATGGGCGCGCCGCTCGCCGACGAGGCCGAGCTGATGGTGGCCGCGGTCAAGCTGATCCAGGGGCTGACCGACCTGCCACTGTGCATCGACTCCTCGATCGTCGAGGTGCTCGACGCGGGCCTGGCCGCCTACGAGGGCAAGGCACTGGTCAACTCGGTGACCGCCGAGGACGAGCGGCTGGAGGCCATCCTCCCGCTGGTGAAAAAGTACGGCGCCGCGGTCATCGCGCTGCCCAACGACGAGAAGGAGATCCCCGAGGATCCGCGCCAGCGCCTGGACCTGGCCCGCAAGATCATCGACGTGGCGACCGGCCGGTTCGGCATCCCGGCCGAGGACATCGTGATCGACCCGCTGGCCATGCCGGTTGGCGCGGACACCTCCCTCGTGGTCAAGACCATGGAGACGATCTCGCTGCTGCGCGAGGAGTTCGGGGTGAACACCACGCTCGGCGCGTCCAACGTCTCGTTCGGCATGCCGGACCGGCACGCGATCGGCGCGGCGTTCCTGCCCATGGCCATCGCCACGGGGCTGACCAGCGCGATCCTGGACGCCCGCGCCCCCCAGATCGTCCGCGCCGTGCAGGCCGCCGACCTGCTGCTGGACCGTGACCCCTGGGGGGCGTCGTGGATCGCCGCGCACCGGGCCGCCCAGGCCCAGGCCCAGCAAGCACAGCGGGCTCAGGAACAGGCCGCGACGTGACGATGGTGCCGCCTGGCCCGGCCGCTGCGGGAGGCAGCCCGCCGCCCTCAATTCGCCGCAACGAAGACCGCAACGGCGCACTCCCCCACGACGCCGGCCGGGGAGCCGCCGGCCCGGTTCGCGTCGACCTGCGGTTCGAGCCCTCCGGGCGCCAGGTCCGGGTGCCCGCCGGGGTGAGCGTGTTCGACGCCGCGAGCTGGAACGGCATCGCGATCGACTCGACCTGCGGCGGCCACGGCACCTGCAAGAAGTGCAAGGTGCGGATGCTGGACGGGGCGGCGGTGGCGTCGGCGCTGGACATCCGCGCGTTCTCCCCCGACGAGCTGCGGGACGGCTGGCGGCTGGCCTGCCGGGTGCTGGCCGGGGGCGACGCGCGGATTGAGGTGCCCCCGCTGGTCACCCGGCCCAAGGCGGCGACGGTCGGGGTCGGCCGCCAGGTCATCCTGCGGCCCGCGGTGCAGAAGCGCTACGTGGAGCTGGACGAGCCGTCCCTGGCCGACCAGCGCAGTGATGTGGAACGGATCCTGGACGCCGTGGACGACCTGGAGCTGCGCGTGGACCTGGACGCGGTCCGGGTGGCCGGCCGGGTCCTGCGCGCCGCCGACTACAAGGTGACCGCGGTGATCGTCGATGACGTGCTGATCGACGTGCAGCCCGGGGACACCTCGGGACGGCTGTTCGGCGTCGCCTTCGACCTCGGCACCACGACGGTGGTGGCCACCCTGCTCGACCTGTCCACGGGGACGCCGGTCGCGGTGGCCTCGGCGCTGAACCAGCAGCAGCCGTTCGGCGCGGACGTGATCACCCGGATCAGCGCCACGATGATGGACCCGGACACGCTGGGCCGGCTGACCGCGCTGGCCCAGCAGACCCTGGCCGAGCTGGCCGCCGAGGCCTGCGCGGCAGGCGGGATCGACCCCGCCGAGGTGTACGAGGTCGCGCTGGCCGGGAACGCCACGATGACCCATATCGTGCTGGGCATCGACCCGGAGCCGCTGGGTGTGGCGCCGTTCATCCTGGCCACCCGGCTGCTGCCCGAGGTGCTCGCGGCCGACCTGGGCGTGCCCGCACACCCGCGGGCCCGGGCGGTGGTGTTCCCGCCGTTCGGCGCCTACGTGGGCGGCGACATCACCGCCGGGCTGCTCGCCTCGGGGATGGACCGGGACGCCAGGACGCGGCTGTTCATCGACATCGGCACGAACTGCGAGATCGTGCTGGGCAACCGGGACTGGCTGCTGGCCACCGCCGCGCCGGCGGGGCCGGCGTTCGAGGGCGCGGCGATCCGGTGCGGGATGCGCGCCGCGGACGGGGCCATCGAGGTGGTGACGATGACCCCGGACGATCTGGAGCTCAAGGTCATCGGGGACGCTGAGCCGGCCGGCCTGTGCGGGTCGGGGCTGGTGGACGCGGTCACCGGGCTGGTCCGGCTGGGCCTGCTGGACTCCTCCGGGCGGCTGGTCAGCGAGGAGCGGGCCGCGGAGCGGGCCCCCGGGCTGGCCGGCCGGCTGACCAAGCTCGGCGCGGAGCGGGTGTTCGTGCTGCACTGGCTGGGCGAGCCGGGCAACGTGTCCCGGTCGGTGTACCTGTCCCAGCGGGACGTCCGCGAGCTGCAGTTCGCCAAGGCGGCCATCGCCACCGGGTGGCGGATCCTGCTGGAGGAGGCCGGGCTGGAGCCGGGCGACATCCAGCAGGTGCTGCTGGCCGGGTCGTTCGGCAGCTACCTGTCCCCCGCCAACGCCATCCGGCTCGGCCTGGTGCCGGACATCCCGGTGCTTCGCGTGGTCAGCGCGGGAAACGTGGCTGGTGAGGGCGCCAAGATGGCCCTGCTCAGCGTCCGTGAGCGGGCGGGCGGGCTGGCCCTGCTCGAGGAGGTGAGGTATGTCGAGCTGTCCGACCGGGCCGACTTCAACGACCGTTTCGTGGACCAGCTGGCCTTCCCGGACTGAGCCGCCCCAGCCCAGGCCGCCCCACTCCGGGCCGCCCACCTCCGGGCCGCCCACCTCCGGGCCGCCCCAGCCCGGGCCCCACGAGCCTCAACGGCCCCACACACACCTAGAACACCAGGAACATCAAGAATCACGGAAGCCCCAGGCGGTGGTCATCGCCTGCGGGGCGCTCGGTGGCCCCATCCGGGAGATCGCCGCCCGGCGCGGCTGGCCTGTGGAGCTGCACTGCCTGCCCGCGCTGCTGCACAACCGGCCCGCCGCGATCGCCCCGGAGGTCGAGCGGCTGGCCGTGGCGGCCCAGGCCCGCGGCCTGCCGGTGGCGATCGGGTACGCCGACTGCGGCACGTACGGGGCGCTGGACGAGGTGTCCGACCGGCTGGGCCTGCGCCGGCTGCCCGGGCTGCACTGCTACGACCTGCTGGCCGGGCCGGGCCGGATGGCGGCGCTGTTCGAGGCCGAGCCCGGCACGTACGTGCTGACCGATTTCCTGGTCCGCAGTTTCCGCCGGACCGTGCTCGCCGGGCTCGGCCTGGACCGCTACCCCGAGCTGTGGC
>JAOPYP010000291.1 GCA_025964635.1 Actinomycetes bacterium
CGGTCCCCGCCCGCTGGCCGGCTGAGCCGTGCGGCGTTCCCCGTGCCCGGCGGCTCCTGTGCTCAGTGCCCTGTGCTCAGGGGCTGGTGCTCAGCGCCCGGAAGACCGCGTCCCGGACGGCCGGGTCCCCCGGCGGGGCGACGCCCTGCCCGGCGGCCATCTCGCGCAGCGAGGTCATCCGCACGCCCGGCAGCCCGCAGACCGTGAACTGGTCGAAGGCCCGCAGGTCCGGGTCCACATTAAGGGCGAAGCCGTGGCTGGTGATGCCGTACCGGATCCGCATCCCGATCGACGCGACCTTGCGCTCGTCGGGGGTCCACACCCCGACGAGGCTGGAGGCGCCGGGCGGGGTGTCCCGGCGCTGCGCGGCGAAGCCCAGCTCGCCCAGCGCGCGGACCAGGCCGGACTCGAGCCAGCGGACCACATCGGCGGGACCGCGTTCGCGGAGATCGAGGACCAGGTAGCCGACCAGCTGCCCCGGCCCGTGGTAGGTGGCGTAGCCGCCGCGGTCGACGGGCAGGACCGGGATGTCGTGCTGGCCCAGCCGGAGGTCGGCGTGATCGGTCCGGTGCCCGTAGGTGATCACCGGGGGATGGCTGAGCAGGAAAAGGCGGTCGCCCGCCTCCCCGGCCTGCCGCTGGCCCACCCAGCCGCGCATCGCCTCCGTGGCCTCGTCGTAGGGGATCTCGCCGAGATCCACGCGCTCCAGCGATCCGGCCCAGGGTTCCGCCGGGCCGCTCGCGGGGCTGGCGTCCGTCCCGGCCTGGGCATCACCGGCGATAGTCATAACTCGACTATGCCATCCGGCCGGTACCGGCCCGACCCTCGGCACGGTCCCGGCCGGGCGTTAGATTGGCACGTAGACGACGGGGGAGCGGTGCGTGATGACTGAGGTGCCAGCCCGCCCGGGCAAGGTCGGCATCCGGGCCGCGGCCCAGATCCTGGCCGATCGCGACCCGGTGCTGGCCCGGCTGGTCGGCGAGGTGGGGCTGCCCACCCTGCCGCGCCCCACCGAGACGCATTTCGCCACGCTGGTCCAGTCCATCGTCTACCAGCAGCTGGCTGGCCCGGCGGCCCGGGCCATCCACGGCCGGCTGATCCTCGCCCTGGACGGCGAGGTCACGCCCGAGCGGATGATGGCTCTTACCCCTGAGACGATGCGCACCGCCGGGCTCTCGGCCCGGAAGGCCGTCTCGCTGCAGGACCTGGCGACCAAGGTCCTCGACGGCACGGTGCCTTTGAATTCCCGGGCATTGGCGCGGGAGAGCAACGACGAGATCGTCGCCCGGCTGAGCACGGTCCGCGGGATCGGCAAGTGGTCCGCGGAGATGTTCCTCATCTTCCAGCTCCGGCGCCTGGACGTGTGGCCCACCGGCGACCTCGGCGTGCGGAAGGGATTCGGCCTGGCCTGGCAGATTCCCATGCCGACGCCGAAGCAGCTCGACCTGCTGGGCGAGCCCTACCGCCCGTACCGGACCGTGGTGGCGTGGTATAGCTGGCGCGCCGCGCAGCTCTACGCGGGAGCCGCGGCCAGCGCCGTGACCAGCTAACTCGCTGCGGGGACGGCTTACGACCCGCGGGGGCCGCTCACGACAGGCCGAGGATGCGCTCGGCGTTGCCGCGCAGGACGGTGTTCAGCGTGTCCGCGGGCAGCCCTAGGCCGGACAGCTCGGTGAGGCAGCGCTCCGGCGTGAGGAACGGGAACCCGTTCGTTGCAACACCAAAACTTCGTAGACTGCCCGCCATGCGCGTCCTTCCGGCCATACGTCTCAGCCTAACCACCGACGCCACCACCAGCCCGGAACGGCAGTTCGAGAGCATCAGGAAGTTCGCGACCTATAAGGATCACGAGCTGGTCCCGATCACCGAGACCGACTACGACCTGGACGTGAGCGGCGCGGTCAGCCCGTTCGACAGGCCCGGCCTTGGCCGCTGGCTGAAGCCGGACAGGCTCGGTGAGTGGGATGCAATTTGTGCGGCCAAACTGGACCGGATCTCCCGGTCGCTGTTTGACTTCACGGCGTTCGTCCACTGGCTGGAAGCCCACGGCAAGGCGCTGATCATCCTCGACCCCGAGCTGGACCTGACGACCAAAGAGGGCCGGGTGATGGCCAACGTCCTGATGACGTTCGCAGAGTACGAAAGAGAGGTCATCGGCTCACGAGTCAAGGACGCGTACGACCGGCTGATCCGGGCCGGGAAGTACACGGGTGGCATGGTCCTGTTCGGCTACCGGCCGGTGAAGCTCGCCAAGGGCTGGGGCGTCGAGATCGACCCCGAGTACGCCCCTGTCGTTCAGGAGATGGCCGAGCGGTATCTCCGCTACGAGTCGCTCGGCTCGATCGCCCGCTGGCTGACCAGCTCCGGGGTGCCGACCCCGAAGGACGTCATCCGCATGCGTAGCAGCAACCCCAAGACGAGGGCAAAGGTCTCGGGCGCACCCTGGACCGTTGCTACCGTCCGGGCATCCTCCAGTCGTACGCCATCCTCGGCGCGATCACAGACGCCAAGAACGAGCCGCTACGGGACGAGCAGGGTGTCATCATCTACCGGGCCGAGCCCCTGATCACCAGAGACCAGTACGAGAAGATCCAGGCGCGTCTCGCCCAGAACCCCGTCCCCATCCGGATCAACACCTCGCCGCTGACCCAGGTCGCCTACTGCGCGGAGTGCGGCAGCGGAATATACAAAAACCCCACCCACGTAGTCAAGAAGGGCAAGCGGTACGAGTACTTCTACTACTTGTGCGACCTCGGCCACCAGCGCGATGGCAGATGCTCCAACAAGAAGGGCTACCGGGCCGAGCCGCTGGAGGACGCCGCCTTCGGCACGCTGCTCGACCTAGCCGGGCACCGGAAACTGCGGACGAAGCGCCTGATAGCTGGCCGCGACCGCAGCGAAGAGTCCGCCCGCCTCATCGAGCAGACCCAGCACCTGACGGCCGAGATCGGACGAGCCCGCCTCCAGCGCAAGGACTACCCCGAACTCCAGGCCACGCTGGATGCCGCCAACGCCGAGCTGGACCGGCTGGCCGCCCTCGAACCGGAGCCCGCGCGCATCGAGTACGAGGACACCGGCATGACGTTCGCGGAGTGGTGGGATACGCACGACACAGCCGCGCGAAACGCCTTCTTGCGTGACCAGGGCGTCAAGCTGATCGTCAGCCCGGACCCGCTGCCGACCGATCTGGCCCTGTCCCGCCCGGACATGATCTGGCCGGTGGCGGCCATCGAACGCCCCGGCATGCACGCCATCCTTTACATGGGCGACCTGGCCGAGCTGCTGAACCGGGCCAGCGAGCTGCCTATCACCGTCAACGAGTAGGAGGACCGGACGTGGACACGGCCCGCATGATGAGGTCCGTCGCCCGTTGGCAGTCCATGGACCCCGAGCTGACCACCCTGTGGGTGTGTGAGAAGGAGTTCGACATGGACTTGACCCGGTCCTAGGGAGTGGACATCGACCGGGTGAAGATCGTCTCCATGGCCAGACGAGACCACCCAGGCACCCAGGCGATCTTCAACGCCCTCTGGCTGAGGGACGTGGACTGCCTCGTCGTGGACACGGTGCCGATCATGCTGGACATCGGTGCGGTCCTCGACCGGATGCCGAACGAGTAACCGAAGTCCCTGACCGATCCGGCAGATGTAGGTTGGCTGTGCCCGGCCGTCAAAAGTCCATGCGTACGTACAAGGAGACACGCGACGGCCGGTCAGCAACGAGCCCCCCGTATTACCGGTGCAGGGGGCTCGTTGCTTTGCCTAGAAGAGCGCCTCCGGAATGTCAGCACCTGCTGCCCGGATCGCGTCGGTGACCCCGCGCCGGGCAGGACTCATCTCGTCCACGACCGACCGGCCCGCGCCGTAGTGACCACTGGTCCTGCGGGCGATCTCATCCCGCATCGAGCCGGGGCTCGCGGGCTGCTGGGTCTCAGCCGCCCCGGGCTCACCGAACTGCCCGCCGAGCGAACCACGGGACGGCGTAGACGAGACTGACGACGGACGTGGCGGGGAGCCGGGCCAGCCGGTGCCGGTGCGGGTGCGGGTGTCCGTCAGCTCGTGCAGGAAGTCGTTGGCACTCCAGTCAGCATCCTGCTCGCCCGGCCAGCCGTTGCCTACCTGCCCGGACCGCCCACGCACCGTGGCCAACTTCCTGGAGCTGGGCGAGCTGTGGCCGACGGTGAGAGACCGGCCCAGCCCGTTCATCCCGGTGCTGCAGGGCTGGTCGATTGGCGACTATCTGCGGTGCGCGGAGAAGTACGAGGCGGCAGGCGTACGCCTGGCCGACCAGACAGTGGTCGTGCTCGGCTCGGTCTGCAGGCGGCAGAACACCATCGTGACCGGGGCCATCGTTACCCTGTTCGCCGACGAGCTGCGCCCGCACGGATTCGAGGTTAAGACCAAGGGGCTGGCCGCCTATGGCAGCCAGCTCAACTCGGCCGACTCGCTGGCCTGGTCGCTGGACGCGCGCCGGTCGGTCCCACTGCCGGGCCACTCGCACAAGTCCTGCGCGAACTGCCTGGAGTACGCATCCGACTGGCGCAGCGACCTGCTTGACCAGATGCAGTCGGCCGGTCGGAGGATCCATACGCAGGCCGCGTAACGCCCGGTAACCACCAGTTGTGGGAGGCGGCGTTCCTACTCTCGGCCTACACGCCGGGTCTGGGGACTTCTGGCTGGTATTTCTAGTTCGTACTTACCGCCCACGCTGTCCGTCACCCGGAAGATGCAATGCGGCCTTCCAGCCTTCGCTGGGTAAGGCAAGTAGGCATACCGGGCAAGCCAGCCAGAGATCGAATCTCCAGGTTGCAAATCCGTGCGAGCCAAATGCGATGAACCGTAAGCGTCTGCGCGCCGTATCATCTCGTGAAAAACACCGTCAACCTGGTCCTGTGACAGCTTTGGGCGGTCACCCGGACCTGGGTCGCTATCCAGTTCAAATCGCACCAAGTGGATCACTTTATCTGACGTGTTCGTGATCCTGACCCTTATTGCAGCAATCCAGGCGCATCCCTGCCACAGGTCCCAGTCCTCGTCTAGAAGCTGTATATCCAGCGGCTCTGCAGGTGGTGGCGGCAGTAGCGCGCCAAGTCCTACACCCAAGGGCCGAGGGCTGATCGCGTGAGGCTCATCCGGATCCACGTATTCGGCTCTGATCGAATCCAGAACGCCCTCGAAGTCAGCCAGATGGAGATCGTGGTCACAGAGCTGCTGGAGCAGGTCCCGAGCGGATTGGTCAGCGGGTCCTCCCTCCCGGTCGGCGATCGCGTAACCGAGAAACTGTCTGGACGGGTAAGCGCCAGGCAGAGGGGATAGGCTACCTGCATCTACCAGGGTGCTGAGCGGTCCGATCGATTCAATGAGCACCCCGACCCTGGCGGCTGGATCCTCGTAAGTCCGCAGCCCCAGGTCCTTGGTTAGGAATTCCGCAAATGCACCAGGGATCGCGATTGCCAGCAGGTCGCGGTGATACCAATCAGCTAGTTCGGCCGGAGGAGCCTTCCCACTCATCCCTCGGAGGTCGATGTGGAGCCACAGACAGGCGGTGCCCTCATTGCGACCGTACTGCCGCAGGCCCTTGACAGGAGGATGCAGAAGCGCTGAGGCGATGGGCTTGTCTTCCTGGTTCACGGGACACAACACTGCTTCAAGACTGAAGGGTCCGTTGCCTGCCAGTCGTGTCCATGTCAGGCCCTCGTCCGAGCCGATCACCACCTTGATCAGGCTGGCGAGCGGGCCACCCTTCAGGAAATCGAGCAGCTTCGCTCCGTACAACGAGCTGCTGGCGTTCGCAGGGCTCGGATCGCAGGCGACGGATACGCCGATCCGGAGCTGTGGCTCCTGGCCGTGCGCGCTCAAGAAGCCCGGCATGGCCAGGCTGGTCATGTTCATGAGGGGAGAGGCCTCGAAGCCATCAGCGGTATGACGCCACCGGCCTGTGAAGGCCGGATGCCGGATGCGTGGCGAGCTGATCTCGTCCTGCGCTACTCGCTCTTCCTCGCTCGTCTCCACCTCCCCGGTCCATGTGCCGATGCCGAAGGAGTTCACCACCGTCTGCCCGACTTGGACGAACTCTGCCTGGTCCGTCCTCGTGCCCACGATCAAGTAGCCGCTGTTGGGGTCCGGTTCGTCGGCTGGGGCGGTTTCTAGCTCGTCCGGCCGCGCATCGGCATCCGCCTGGACTTGTATGTCCCCGGGTGGCTTATCCGTCCTGGGAGCGGCGTCCATCCGCTTGACTTCCTCATGGGCGAAGATCGAGGCCATGAAGTAGCCCGCCACGATGAACACGGCGAGGGCTGCAAGGGCGACGGTCGTCAGAAGCCAGCCGTTGGACCAGACATCCGCATGAGGTTGCCTGTTCAGTTCGACGCCAGCGATAAGCCCTGTGCTGATGGCTGCAGCGCCTACAAGGATGCCTGCGAGGCCAGTCGCCTGCCCGGCGCTCGGGCGGTTCATGGTGTCACCACACAGGTAGCTGCCGTGCAGCTCGGTGTGTCGCAGCTCACGCGCGCCAGCGTACCGGGACGCACAGCCAATCGTGTTGTTGCCGGAGGGCGCACGACCAGTCACGTTCGGTCTTATGCAGGCATGCTGGCTCACTCTCGATCTTGACGCATAGGATGCGCCTGTGCCCGACTTCAAGCTCGACCAGCTCAGCGCCACTCCGCTCTGGGAGCAGCTAACGCGCCAGCTCCGCGATGCGATCGTGCGCGGGGATCTGCCGCCCGACCGGAAGCTGCCCACCGAGGCGCGGATCGCCGAGGACCACGGAATCGGCCGGGGGACGGCGGCCAGGGCGTTCGGCACGCTGCGTGAGGAGGGCTGGGCGGTGTGGGTGCCCGGCCGTGGCCTGTTCACTGCCCCGGCCGAGGCGATCGCCCGGCTGAAGAGGGAGGCCCGCAAGCGGTAGCCCGGCCTGGGACAGTGCCCTGGCCCAAAGCCCCGTCGAGCAGTCGGCGGGGCTTTCGCATTCCGTGGCGGTGGCCGGCCCGGTGTTGCGGAGGTGCTCCAGCCGGGCCGGGTGGGCCATGGCGCGCATAATGGCCGCGTCCCGGATCGGCGTTGGTTGGTCCCGCGTTGGCTGGTCCACGCCGGGCCCCGCATTCGCGCTCACCGGGCCAACATAGCCGGGCGGCCCG
>JAOPYP010000294.1 GCA_025964635.1 Actinomycetes bacterium
ACCTGGTGGCTGAGCAGGCTGTTCATGAACCGCTTCATGACCTCCCAGCCGGTGTCCGGCTCGCAGACGTACCGGGGCGCCAGCCCGCCGAACTCGGCATAGACATTGGGGTGCTTGCGCAGCACCGCCACCATCTCGGCCACCCACGGCCAGCCTGCGTGACAGGCGATCAGCACCAGGCCCGGGAAGTCACAGGCGACCTGGTCCAGCTGGAGTGGCTGGTCGTTGCGGATCGGGAAGCTGACCGTGTAATTGATCCCGGTGTGCAGGGCCACGTGCAGGCCGAGTTCATCAGCCTTGGCGTAGACGGGGTAGAGCACCCGCTCGTCGATCGCCATGCCGAAGAACGACGGCTGCAGGCTCAGCCCGGTCAGCCCCAGCTCAGCGACCCGGCGGACCTGGGCCAGAGCTCGCGGGATCTTCACCGGGCTCATCGAGATAGTGCCATATCCCGAAAACTTATCCGGGTGCTCGCTCACCAGCTTGCCGACGGCCTCGTTCAGCGCATCGGCGTCATCGCCGTACTCGTACTCCGCGTGGACCACGGCGTGCGTGGTGCCGCTGGCGGCCATGTCCGCGAGCAGGTCGGCCGCTGTCCGGTGCCGGTTCGCGGACAGATCCAGGACCTTGTCGTACTGGTCCAGGTAGTCAGCCGGGAGATCCTCCGCCGGGCGCAGCTCAAGCGGCAACCGGACCCTGAAATCGATGACGTGCGACACCTGGCCTCCTCGCGGGATGTCTTCACCAGTTCAGCTCCGCGGACCTGTCCCATACGCGGCCGGGATGGGCCGAGCGGTCCAGGTTCTCCTTCTTGACCCGCATCGAGGGGGTCCGCTCAAAGTCTTCGGTGCGGTACTCGACGTACCGGGGCACCTTGTAACGGGCGAGCCGGCCGGCGCTGAAGGCGATCAGCTCGGCGGGCGGCAGCGACTCAGGACCCTGCCCGTCTCCCAGGAGAACGTGAACCTTGACTTCCTCGCCGAGCAGGTCATCCGGTACCGGGACCGCGGCCACCTCGAGCACGGCGGGGTGGGAACGGAGCACGGTCTCGACCTCAGCGGCCGCGACGTTCTCGCCCGCCCGCCGGATCACGTCCTTGATCCGGCCCGCGAAGTACAGGTAGCCTGCCGCATCGCGGCGGCCCAGGTCACCGGTGTGCAGCCAGCCGCCACGGAATGTCTCAGCCGTCTCGGCCGGCTTGTTGAGGTAGCCGCGCATCAGGCCGGGTGCCCGGACCACGATCTCACCGGGCTGCCCGTCGGCGGCCTCGGTGCCGTCCGGGTTGAGGATCCGCACGTCTGCGCCCGGGCAGGGCACGCCGATGGAACCCGAGCCGATCATCCGCTCGGCCTGCCCGACCGGCGTTGAGACGATCACGCCGGTCTCGGTCAGGCCGTACGCTTCCACCCACGGCACGCCCCACCGGGCGACGAGATCCTGGTGCAGCGGCGCGGGGATGCCCACCTGGATCGACAGCCGCACCTTGTGCCGCAGGTCGTCATCACTGGCCGGGGCCTTCAGCAGCAGGCTGGCGGTCGACGCGATCCCGAACAGCACGGTGACGTCCAGGTCGCGCACCACCCGCCAGTAGCGCGACACGCTGAACCGGCGCATGGCCACCATCGACGTCCCGGCGCGGAGCGCGAGAAGCAGCATCCACGGCGGATCGTTATAGAAAAATTGCAGGCAGCAGATCATGCGGTCGGCGGCGGTGATGCTGAACAGCTCAGCCATCAGGTCGGCGAACCGGAGCCAGTAGTCATGGCCGACCGCACAGCCCTTTGGCGGACCAGTCGTCCCCGAGGTGTAGAAGATGTTGGTCAGGTCGCCGCGGGCCTCAGCCGGCCGCCCGGGCACGCCTGGCCCGGCGTAGGCGCTGAGCCCGCCCGGCTCGCTGTCCGCGGCCACGATGATCTCCGCCAGGCCGGGGCAGGCGGGCTGGAGCTCGGCGAACAACGCGGCGTGCGCGCCGTCGACGACCGCGATCCGGGCGGCGGAGTCACGCAGCACGTGACCGGCGTCGTGGCTGCGGGCAGCGGGGTTGAGCGCGACCAGAATGCCGCGGCAGGCGGCCACGGCGAGCCAGGTCACCATGAACTCCGCGCGGTTCGGCATCATGACCGCGACCCGGTCGCCAGGCTCGATCCGTGAGCTCAGATAGCCCGCGAACGACTCGATCTCCGCCCACAGCCGGGCCCGGCTGATGCTGACGCCGTCCTCGAAGATCAGCGCCGGGAGGCCAGGATCCGCCTGGCACGCGTCCCGGACCAGCTCCACCAGGTCCTGTTCCGGCCGCCCGCCGCCCGGCATGCCGTCCGGGCGGCCTTCGGGGATCGGCGACGTCACTCGTACCACTCCTGCGGTGCGAGCTTGACGGTGTCCTGCCAGTGCAGGTCGTGGGTCACGATGAGCCGGGCGTTGTAGCGCCGCTGCATCTCCTCGATCTTCTCCCAGCTCTCGATGATCGCGTCCGGGCTCCACAGCAGGCCAGGCAGGCAGCGGGCCTGCATCTTCTCCCGGTCGTAGACCGCGTCGCCCGCGAGGATGTACGCCTGGCTGCCGAGCCGGACCAGCATCGACTGGTGTCCCGGCGTGTGACCGGGCGTGGGAAAGATGATCAGGCGGCCGTCGTTGAAGACGTCGTGCTCGCCGCGCAGCTGCTTCCAGTCCCGGACCAGGTCGAAGTCCTGCCGGACGTACACGTCGCGCTGGTAGACCGGCGGCCAGTAGGCGAACCTGAGCTCCTCCTGCTGCACGTAGACAGTGGCCCCCTGGACGAACTCCAGGCCGCCCGCGTGGTCATAGTGCAGGTGGGACTGGACGACGTGGCCGATGCCCTCGGGATCCACGCCGAGTGACCCCAGCCGGGAGCGGACGTCGTCACCGGGGCTCATGACGATCTCGTACAGGTCGGCGGCGTCGCCGAGGCGGCTGCGCGGGTCGTCCAGCAGGCCCGGGTGCGCGCCGCTGTCGAACAGCACGTCACC
>JAOPYP010000308.1 GCA_025964635.1 Actinomycetes bacterium
ACACCGCCCGCGACCAGATCATCCACGCCGCCGGGGTCATCGCCGGCACCACCATCAACCTCGCCGGCAAAATCGGCTGTGCCGTCCTCGCCAGCCCCCTGCCAGCCCGCCGGGCCCGCGTCAGCCCGCGCGTCGTAAAACGCGCCATCTCCAAACACCGCGCCAAAGGCCCCGTCGACCGCCGCAGCTACCCAGCAACAATCAGCATCGACATCCTCACCACCACCAGGTTGACAACCGGACCATGACCCTAACTACGCGGCATTGGCACTAACCCGCCGGCCCCCGGCGCATCAACCCGCCGGCTCCCCGGGGGACCACCCGCTACTGCGCTCCCCGAGGGACGTCGTGGCCGGCGAACGTGAACATCCGCTGCCCCGCCGGCAGCGGCACGGGAGACCCTGCGAACCGGTGCGCCCCGACCCCCCAGCGCGTGCCCGGCTCGGACACGCCCAGCAACTCGAAGCCGCCCGCCGCGAACCAGTCGCAGATCTGCGGGATCAGGTCAGGCTCACGGCGGCCGCGGGTCCACACCACGGTGCCGCCCGGAGCGCACAGGCCGGCGCAGCACCGGATGGTCCGGGCCACGTCCCCGTCCGTGATGTTGCCGAACACGCCGCAGGCCAGCACGACCTGGGCCGGGACCAGCCCGGCGTACACGTCGGTGCGCGCCGCGTCCCCGGTGATCACCTCGACCCGGGTCAGCCCGGCGTCCGCGGCGAACTGGCGGGCGGCCGCCGTGTTACGAGGATCGAGTTCCACCAGGTGTGCGGTCACGTCACCGCCGCGCGGGTGCTCGCGGAGCACGCCGATCAGGTCGCGTCCCTGGCCCGCGCAGATGCTGACCGCACGCAACGGCCCGGCCGGAGCCTGATCGAGCGCCTCGGCTATCCGGGCCTGCACCGCGACGAGCCGCCGGGCAAGCGGCGTCCGCGGGTCGTCGTACGCGTCATGCCAGGTAACCCAGTCCCGCCCGGCGCTCACCGGGCCTCGGTCACCCACACCATCCGGCGGCCTCGCTCCCCCGGCGCCTCCGGCTGGTGCGGGTCGATCCGGTCCAGGCGGTAGCCCAGCTTGCGCGGGATGGCCGCGCTCGCCTGGTTCGCCTCATCACAGTGGATCTCCGCCCTGGTCACGCCGGGCAGCGCGAGGGCGACCTCGGTCAGCATCCGGGCCGCCTCGGTGCCCAGGCCACGGCCGGCGTACCTGGTGTCGACCCAGTAGCCAACCTCGATCCCGCCCTCCCCCACCCGGCGGTGCAGGCCGATTTCCCCGATTACGGTCCGTTCGGGCGGCAGCAGGATGGAGTAAATGAAGTCGCTGCCGGTCTCCCAGAGCTCGTCGGCCTCGGCCACGCGGGCAAGCTGGGTCCCCGGCTCGGCGGCATCCCGGGTGGCCCATGCCATCCAGGGCTTCAGGGACTCCAGGCTCGCGCCCACGGCCAGCGCGATGCCCACCGCATCGTCCGCGTGCACCCGGCGCAGCACCAGCCGGTGCGATCGCACCTCCTCGGCGGGGACCCCCGCCTGACCCACTGATCGCTCAGTCGCTGGGGACATGCTTCATAGTAAGCAGCCGCCGGGTGGCTAGGTCCGCGAAGGAGCGGTCCCGTGACCTCGATCACTGCCCACCGGGAGCGGCCCGTCCACCAGGAACGGGGCCGGATCGTCGCCGACGATGATGCCGCCGCCATGGCCCCAGGTCAGGTAGCGCCAGGACAGGTTGAGCAGGGCGGACAGACGGTTACGGTTGCCCAGCAGCGTGAGCAGGTGCAGGCCCAGCCACGCCAGCCAGGCCAGCGTGCCCCGGATCTTGATCCGGTGCGGCAGTTGCACCACCGCGGACCGGCGCCCGATGGTGGCCATGATGCCCTTGTCGTGATACCCGAACGGCAGGGCGGGCTGGCCCGCGGCGAGCCGCCGGATCTGCCGGGCCGCGTGCCGCCCGGTCTGCAGCGCGGGCTGCGCCAGCTGCGGCAGGGGCTGGTCCTCGATCAGCGCGATGTCGCCCAGGGCGAAGATGCGGTCCTGGCCGCGCACCCGCAGGTCCGAACCGGTCAGGAGGCGGCCGCCGCGGCCTTGCGGCAGCTGCCACTCCGCCACCTCGGCGGGCGCGGCCACCCCGGCGGCCCACACCGTGACGTCGCTGGGCAGATCCTCGCCGTCGGCCAGGATGACCCGGTCGCTGCGCACCTCCTGGATCGCGGTGTTCAGCCGGATCTCCACGCCGCGCGCCTCGAGCTGGTGGCGGGCGTACTCGCGCAGCCCCGGCTCAAAGGGCAGCAGCAGGGCATCCGCCTGCTCGACCAGGCGGATGTGCACCGACGCCAGGTCCACCTCGGGGAACGCGGCGTCCAGCGCGGTGCTGCGCAGTTCGGCCAGGGCGCCGGCCAGCTCCACCCCGGTCGCGCCCCCGCCCACCACGGTGAAGTTCACGCTCTTGCCGGGACCGGCGATATCCAGCCGTTCCAGCCGGGCCATGATGTGGTCGCGCAGGTCCACGGCGTCGCGGCGGGTGTACAGGCCGAGGCTGTGCTCGGCGGCCCCGGTCACCCCGTAGTAGGCCGCGGACACCCCGGTGGCCAGGACCAGGTAGTCGTAGCCGAAGTGGCCGCCGTCCGCGAGGGTGACCTGGCGGCGGGCCGGGTCCACGCCGGTGACCTCACCGAGCCGGAACCGGACACCGCGCCTGCGGGTGAACGCGCGGGCCGGGTAAGACACGTCGCCAGGGTTCAGCCCGCCGGTGGCCACCTGATACAGCAGCGGCTGGAACGTGCTGTACACGTTGCGGTCGATGAGGAGCACCTGGCCCCCGGCCCGGTCCAGCTCCTCCACCGCGGCCATGCCCCCGAACCCGGCCCCGACCACGATCACCCGTGGAGCGTCACCGGCTGCCTGCTGGTGCGTGCGCCGCCACATTCCTGCCACCTCAACCCGTTCGCTCTCCCGACTTGCCGGTCAGTACAACAGCGCCACCGCCTGGAACATGCCGCGGCGGAAGCGTCACATGAGATCGCCCAAACCGAGGCTGACCTGGGCAGCTGCCGGTAACGCCCGGCGCAATGGATCACGGCTTCGAAACAATGGCCGGCGGCATGTTTATCTTCCTGCCAGGGGGCACGAATGGGGCGCCTGGGCTTCCCCCCGGAGTTCAGGCGCCGGAGGTGATCATGACGAGGACGGCCCTTCGCCGTCGCCCGGCTGGCGTGGATGCTCAGCCCTTTCCTGGCCCGTCCAGGACAGGCGCAGATCTGGGCCTGCCGGCGCCGTGGTCGCGTGCGGACTTGCTCAGCCGCGGCGACAGCGAGCTCCTCGAGCTCGTGAAAACGGAACCCATTGGAAGCGCCGTGCGCAGCGCGGCGTGCGAGATCCTGGTGACCCGGTACGAGGCCCTGGTCCGGTCGTGCGTACTGCGCTACCGGGACAGCCCCGAATCAGTCGAGGAACTGATGCAGGTCGGGTACGTCGGCCTGCTCAAGGCGATCAACAATTTCGACCCCGCGTTCGGCGGCGCCCTCGCCGCCTACGCCCAGCCGTGCATCAGCGGGGAGATCAAGAGGCATTTCCGCGACAAGAGATGGCAGGTCCGGGTGAAGCGCTCGGCCCAGGAACTGCTGCTCGAGATGAGGAAGGCTACCGGCGACCTCGCGCAGGAACTGGGGCATGCCCCGGCCGACGCGGAACTGGCCCGGCACCTGGGTGTCACCGACGAGGAACTGCAGGAGGCCCGTCAGGCCGACATGTTCTTCCACACGTCTTCGCTGGACGCCCCGCTCTCCCAGGCGGACGGCCCGGCGAAGCTGGCCGACTTGCTCGGGGCGGACGACCCAGAGCTGGAACGGGCCGTGGACATGGACGCGGTCGGCGCGCACTGGAACGAACTGCCGTCGCGCGAGCGGCGGATCCTGCTGATGCGGTTCTACGGGAACCTGACCCAGGCCGAGATCGGCGAGCGGCTCGGCATCTCCCAGATGCACGTGTCCCGCCTCCAGGCCACCGCACTCCGCTACCTGCGGGCATGCCTGCTCGGCGGGGACACCGACGACGACAGCGCGCTGGCTCGCTCCAGCGGCGCCTCGTAAACCGAAACAAGGAGACAGGCATGAAGACCGCCACGGGTCTGGCCCTGATCGCCATCGGCGCCATTCTCGCCTTCGCCGTCACCGGCCACCCGGGCTGGCTGAACGTGCAGGCGGCCGGCTGGGTGCTGATGCTGGTCGGGCTGGCCGGGATGTTCGTCCCGCGGCGCGGATATGGCTGGCTGAAGCGGCGGGTGGTGCGCAGGCCTATCACCACAAACCGCACGGTGGTGGCCGGCAACGGCAGTGCCCTCTCGGCCGCCACGACACTGCCGCCCGGCACGGTCGTGCTCACCCCGGAACAGGCGGAGCAGGTGGAGGCCGGCGCCCTGGCGTCCGGTGCCGTGCAGCCTGAGGTCTTTCCCGGGCGGCAGCTGAGCAAGGCCGAGGTGGAGGAGCAGGTGACGACCACAAGCAGCCCGGCCGCCACCTCAGAGACGATCGAGGAATACCTGGAGGAGTAGTGGCCGGGCCGGCGTCACTCCGGCCCGGGAGCAGGACCGGGCCGCGGGCCGACCGCCAGGCCCCTCCCGGTCACTCCCGCCGGTAACCCGGGCCGCCGGGCCAGTGCGTGGCTTCACTGGTCCGGCGGTTCGGCTACTCGCAGCACCAGCATGGTCATGTCGTCCCGCAGTTCGTTGCGGCAGAACTCCACCACCAGCGACTGCAGTCCGGCCACGATGTCCCGTGGGCGCTGCCCGGCCAGCCCGGCCAGCTCATCGGTGAGCCGGTCCTCGAAGTAGGTCAGCTCGGGGCTGCGCGCCTCGGTCACCCCATCGGTGAAGAAGAACAGCACATCCCCGGGGTCCAGGTCGATCTCCTCCCGCCCGGCCTGCACCGTGGGAAACAGGCCCAGCGGCAGCCCGCCCGGGCCCAGGATCGTGGTCCGGCCATCGGGGCGGATCAGGACCGGGCCGGGATGCCCCGCGCTCCCCAGCACCACGTGCAACCGGCCGTCCCGCCAGCGCAGGTGGGCGTTCTTCGCGGTCACGAATAGGTCGCCGAACTCCTCGGCCAGCATCACCTCGTTGGCCTTGTCCAACACCTCGGCCGGGTCGGCGGTCCAGTGCGCGAGGACCCGGATGGCGTGCCGGGCGGCCGCGGTGACCGCCGCGGCTTCCTCGCCCTTCCCGCAGACGTCCCCGATCGCCACGCCCCATCCACCGGGGCTCCGGTAGACGTCGTAGAAGTCACCGCCGACCTCGAGCCCCTCGGTCGCCGCGACGTAGGCCGCCGCGATCTCCACCCCGGGGATCTCCGGGAGCTGGCGCGGCAGGAGGCTGGACTGGAGCGCGTCGGCGATCTCGGTGTGCCGCCGGAACATCCGGTCCACCCTGATGGCCAGGGCCAGCTGCTCCCCGACTTCCTCCACCACACCAAGGTCGGCCATCTCGAAGTGACCTTCGCTGGCGTTGCGGGCCAGCGTCAGCGTGCCGTACGTCTGCTCCCCGTCGGACAGCGGTACGCAGAGCACCGACGTGGCATCCAGCATCATCATGACCGGCACGCCCTGCGGCCCGGTCCCCAGGATCCCGGCGTCCTCCGCGTGCGCGACCAGCAGCGAGCTGCCCGACTCGTGCACCTGGCGGGCCGCGGTACCCGGGGCGGGATCCACGCCGGCGATCGTGTTGGCCAGATCAGAGGGCTGATCCTCCGGGCCCATGACGAACTGCCGCCGCAGCCGCTGGCGCCGCTCCACGTCCACGATGACCCACGCGGCGAGCTCACTGGCCAGCAGCCGGGCGCAACGCTGCAGGGTCACGGACTCGCTGTAGGTGGCGTTCTCCAGGAAAAGCCGGGTCGCGGACGTGACCAGGTCGTAGCGGTGGATCATCGCCTCCATGAGGCGGACCGGGCGGCCAGGGCCCGCTCCATCCGCCTGGCCGGTCCCATCCCCCGGGGCCGCCCCATCCACCTGGGCCGCCCCGTCCGCCCGGGCCGCCCGGTCCGCCGGGGCCGCCCCGTCCGCCGGGGCCGCATCTGCAATGGGCGCGCTGGCCACCACCACGAGTTGGTCGCCATCCCCCCGCACCTGGGCCAGCCCCGCGGTCAGCTCGGCGGCCGCCGGTCCGTGCGGGCGGAGCAGGCGGCACTGGATCCGCCGGGTGCGGCCGGTCCGCGCGACCGCGGCCAGCTGGCTTTGGACCGCGGCCCGGGTGGGCAGGTCCACGAACGCGGTGAACAGCTTGCCGACCGCGTAACCCGGTCCGGAGCCGAGCAGCTCGCTGGCCCTGGTGTTGACCCGCTGCACGGTCGCGTCCGGGCCGAGCAGGAACATCGGCACCGGTGCGTCCTGGAAGACCGCCCGCAGCAGCCGCCGCTCGGCCAGCAGCGCCTCCGGCCCGGGCCCGCCGGCCTGGTCCAGGCCCGCGGCGGGCCCGGGCCGCATCACGAGATCGGA
>JAOPYP010000309.1 GCA_025964635.1 Actinomycetes bacterium
GTTCCGCCGCGGCGGCGACCTCGACTGGGAGGCCGGGATCCCGCACCGGCCCGGCGCGACCACGTTCACCTCGACCGGGACCACGCGCCGCGCGCCGTTTCCCGGCCTGTCCGAGACGGAGCGGACCCGGCACTTCGGCGAGCTGGTCCTGCCCAACCTCATGCTCAGCCTGGCCGCCGACCACGTGGCCGCGTTCACCGTGTGGCCCCGCTCCGCTGGGCAGACCACCGTGCTGTGCGACTTCCTGTTCCACCCGGCCGAGCTGGCCCGCCCGGATTTCGATCCCTCCGACGCGGTCGGCCTCTGGGACCTGGTCAACCGCCAGGACTGGTCCATCTGCGAGCAGGTCCAGGACGGCATGGGCTCGCGCCGGTTCTCCGTGGGCTACCTGGCGCCCATGGAGCAGCCCAGCGCGGACATCGGCCGGTACGTGGCCGCGAGGCTGGAGATGAGCGGCTCCCCGGGCGAGCCGGGGAGCTGATGTGCGCCCGGGCTCAGTTCTGCCGCGCGGCCCGCTCGGCCATGGTGACCACGCCGACCGCCTGCGCCTGGGTCATGCCCAGGTCCATGGCGATCATCTCGGCGACCCGCCGTTCGGAGTCCGTGAGCGGCCCGTCGGCCATCCCGATCCGCACGATCTCGGCCAGGAACCACTCCTTGGCGTCCGGGGTCAGCTGCCGGGCGACCTCGCCGAGCGCGCTGCGGACGGCCTCGGCCGGCTGCGCGCCGTCGGCATCGAGGTCCGCATCGGTGTAGCCCTGGGCGCCGGCACCCTGGATGGCGGCCACGGCCTGCTGCCGGGCGGCCGCGCTGCCCCGATTGCCCGCCTGCAGCATGGCGGCGGCCGCCGCCCGCAGGCCCGCGGGCAGCGCGGCCTGCATCTGGGCGGCGGTCGGCAGGCTCAGGACGTCGGTGACATAGCGGGTCTTGCACGTCATGCACTGCACGTGCTCGCCGGTTTTGTTGAGCGGGATGATCGGGATGAAGAACAGCGTGACGAAGCGGCGCCCGGCGCGGCGCCGGTAGTGCCGGTCGCCGCCGCACGTGCGGCAGTGGAACGTGCCCTGGCTGACCGTGTGGTAGAAGACCCGAAGTCCCCAGATGAGCAGCAACGCTCGTCCCTCCCGGTGGTGCCTGCCGAACCGGCCCGGGTCCGCGCATGGGCCGGGCCCGCCCATGATTCCGCAGCCGGTCCGCCGGTGCTACCAGCCCGGCTAACCGTGATAAACCCGTTTCCAGACGCTCTGACCGGTGGCAGGCGTCCTGATCAGGGACAGGAGGGACCGGACTGGTGACGACGAGCCGGGACGTGGTGGTAATCGGGGCTGGGCACAACGGGCTGGTGGCCGCCGCCTACCTGGCCAAGAGCGGGCTGGACGTGCTGGTCTGCGAGCAGCGGCCAGTGGTCGGCGGCGCGGCGGTCAGCGAGCACCCGTTCGGCCCGGACTACACCGTGACCTCGCTGTCCTACGTCGTCTCGCTGCTTCCCCCGGACCTGGTCACCGACCTGGGCCTGACCCGGCACGGCTACCACGTGTTCCCGCAGGGACCCTACTTCGCGCCCCGCGCCGACGGCCGCTACCTGCGGCTGCCCGACGACCCGGCCCAGCGGCACGCCGAGATCGCCAAGTTCTCCGCGGCGGACGCCGACGCCTACCCCCGGTACGAGGCCCACCTGGCTGGCCTCGGCCAGGTCCTCGGCCCCCTGCTCGATGAGGTGCCGCCCCGGCTCGGCTCCCGGCGGCCCCGCGACCTGTGGCGGCAGGGATTGCTGCTCCGCCACCTGCGCGGGCTGGACGAGCGGGGCGTGGTCGACGTGACCCGGCTGCTCACCGGCAGCATCGCCGACCTCATCGAGGAGTACTTCGAGAGCGACGCCATGCTCGGCCTGCTCTCGGTGTCCGGGGTGATCGGTACCTGGGCGGGGCCGCGCTCGGCCGGAACCGCCTACGTGATGCTGCACCACCACATCGGCGGGGTGGACGGGCAGGCCGGCGCCTGGGGATTCCCGCGCGGCGGGATGGGCGGGGTGACCGGGGCGCTGGCCGCGGCGGCCCAGTCGTTCGGGGCTGAGATCCGTACCGGGGCGCCCGTCGGTGAGATCCGCACCCGCGACGGCCGGGACTCTGGTGCAAAGGTCTGCGGGGTGACGCTGGCCAGCGGCGAGGAGATCGACGCGGGCACGGTCATCACCACAGCGCACCCGCAGATCTCGTTCCTGCGGCTGCTCGACCCGGCGATGCTGCCCGGCGACTTCGTCGCCGACATCCGGCGCTGGCAGACCCGCAGCGGCACCGTCAAGATCAACCTGGCCCTGGACCGGCTGCCGGTGTTCGCCAGCCACCCCGATCCTGACCCGCAGATCCACGGCGGCACCATTGTCCTGGCCGAGAGCCTGGATGACATCGAGACCGCGTTCCAGCAGGCCGTGGCCGGCCAGCCGTCGGCCATGCCGTTCGCGGATATCTGCATCCCCAGCGTGTTCGACGACTCGCTCGCCCCGCCCGGGAAGCACGTCATGTCGATGTTCACCCAGTGGGTGCCGCACCGCTGGGCCGCCGAGCCGCACGAGGCCGACCTGGACGCCTACGCCGACCGGGTCATCGCCCGGATGGAGCAGGTCGCACCCGGGTTCACCAGCTCGGTCCTGCACCGGCAGGTGATCGGGCCGCACCGGATGCAGGAGGAGTACGGCCTGGTCGGCGGGAACATCTTCCACGGCGAGCTCAGCCTGGGGCAGATGTTCCACGCCCGCCCGGCTGCCGGTTACGCGGACCTGCGCACCCCGGTGCCCGGGCTGTACCAGGCCGGGTCGGCCACCCACGGCGGCGGCGGGGTCACCGGGATCCCGGGGCGCAACGTGGTGCGCCAGGTCATGGCCGACCGCCGGGCCGACCGGCTGCGGCAGCGGGTGGCCGCGCTCACCCCCGGAGGCCGCCGGGGCAGCCGCTGAGCGGTGGCCGGGTCGTCCGGCCGCGGACCCGGGGTGCGGTCCCGGGCTAGCCGCAATGCCGCGTAGTTAGGGTCATGGTCCGGTTGTCAACCTGGTGGTGGCGAGGATGTCGATGCTGATTGTGGCTGGGTAGCTGCGGCGGTCGATGGGGCCTTTGGCGCGGTGCTTTGAGATCGCTCGTTTCACAACGCGTGGGCTGACGCGGGCCCGGCGGGCTGGCAGGGGGCTGGCGAGGACGGCACAGCCGATTTTGCCGGCGAGGTTGATGGTGGTGCCGGCGATGACCCCGGCGGCGTGGATGATCTGGTCGCGGGCGGTGT
>JAOPYP010000323.1 GCA_025964635.1 Actinomycetes bacterium
GCTCGAGCGCACCAACCTGGCCTACAAGGGTTACCGGCGTACCGCCAGGCAAGAGCGAGAGTACAAGCGCCTGAGGCGCAAGCTCGCCCGCGTCGAGCGGACGCGACTGCAGCCCCTCAGCTGACCCGGGCGTCCCGCAGCGGCCGGGATGGGCCGCTGACCACGACGAGCACGGGCAGGCTCGCCACCCCCGGCTGCGCCTCCCTCAGACGCGGGCGAGGCGCTCGTTGGCCGCCGCCACCTGCTCGTGATCGATCTCGAAACCGAGGTACGAGCAGCCCAGCAGGCGGGCCGCCACGCCGGTGGTGCCCGACCCGCTGAACGGGTCCAGCACGATGACGTCCTCGCCCAGCTTCCCGTAGGCCTGGATACACCGGCGCGGCAGCTCCTCAGGGAACCGGGAAAAGTGCTTCAGCCCGGTCAGCTTTTCGTTGCTGAATTCCCAGATGGAGCCGACCGGGGGCGCGGTGCGGAACAGATGCTGCTCCTCGCGGGCGAACAGGTAGATGGTCTCGTGCTGGCGATGCGGCCGGCGGCACTTTCCTTCCGGCATCGGATTGCGCTTCCGCCAGATCACCTCGCCGCGAAACAGCCAGCCCGCGTCGCACATCGCGATGACGAGGCGGTACGGGAGGGCGAGCAGATTCCCGTATCGGAGCCACGGCTCACTGCGGTCCGCAAACGCTTTCCGCCGGTGCCGCGGCTTGACGTACGCGGAGTTCGCCGGGGCAAGCCCGGTCCGGCCCGGACCGAGGGTGCTGTAGGAGTAGTCCTCGTTACGCCAGTTCACCGGCGTGTTGTACGCGTCGCCGACGTTGAGCCACAGCAGGCCGTCCGGCTTGAGCTTGGGCAGCAGCGCGGCGAAAATCGCGGCGAGTTCGGCGACGTACGCGCGCGGATCCGCCTCGACGCCATTGCCCTCGGACATGCGCTGGCCCCAGTACGGCGGGCTGGTCACCGCCACGTCGACGCAATTATCCGGCAGATCGGTGATTAGTTTCCGGCAGTCGCCCTCGGTGACCTCATTCAATGGGAACCGTCCCACTGATGAGTTGGTCACGCTCGCTCCTGCTCATTACCGGTGGCAATAACCGGAACTCTATCCGGCCGCCGCCCGGGCGCCGGGGGACACGCCCGCACCGCCGGCGGTGCACCCCGGGCACGGCCAAGCCCCGCGGTGACGGACGCCACCGCGGGGCTGAGCGTCAGACCTTGCGCCAGCGGGCCTCGGCCAGCCCGTAGACGCCGAACGCGATGAGGCCGAGCGCCGCGATGATCAGCAGGAACTCACCGAACGGCTGGTTGCGCAGGGTGCGCAGGGCCGCGTCCAGGCCGGATGCCTTGGACGCGTTGTAGGTGATGGCCGCGTCGATCACCAGTATCCCGGCCAGCGCGAACACCAGCCCCCGGGCGACGGTCCCCACCGTGCCCAGCCGCTTCACCATCTTCCGCGTCTGCGGGCTCATCTCCCCGGTCCGCAGATGCTTCATGAACTTGTGCCGGGCACCCTCGACCACCAGCGCCAGGCCGACGATCACGATGATCAGCCCGACGATCCCGACGGCGAAGCGGCCGCCGGTGTGGCGCATGACGCTGGCGGTGAAGTCCTGCTGCTGCCCCGCCTGGTTGGTCTGCTTACCCAGGATGACCTTGAAGGTCAGGACCGCGAAGCCGGCGTAGACCAGCCCCCGCACCAGCGACTTGAGCCGCGGGCCCGCGCCGGTGCCCTCCCCGGGGACGCCGAACGCGGCCTCGCTGAACCGCCACAGCGCATAGCCGACGAAGCCGATGGCGAGCAGCCACAGCGCGACGAGGCCGAAGGGCTGGCTGGCCACCAGCTGCAGGGCGCCCTGCTGGTCAGCCTGGTGCCCGCCCTGGCCGGTCGCGGCCAGGAGGGCGACTATGCCGATGAGGATGTAGATCACGCCGCGGGCGGTCAGGCCGGCCCGGGCCAGCAACTGGGCTGCGCGGCTGTCCGAGGCCCGGCGGGCCTTCATGGACACGCGCGCTGATGATGACGACATCACTGTCTCCGCTCTCGGACACCGGAAGAACCGCCCACCATGTGCCCCCGTATGCCTTCTTCATGCACCGGGCCGCGGGAATCCGTTCAGGAACGGCGCCGCGCAGCGGAACAGCAGGAACAAGGGGGCCGGCCCAGCGCACGAGCCGTGTGTCATCGGTAAGGACCGCGTTTTCCGGCTCCGGGGCCGCCCCGACCAGGTGGCCGAGGCGGGCGAGGGTGTCCTGGGCATCGGCGGCTGGTTTCACCGTGTGCCTCGCCGTCCGGGGCGGGCATGAGCCCGGCCCGCCCGCTGTTGCTGGTGGTGTATCAGGATCCCCGTAGTCCCAGCCAGCAGCGAAGGAAACCCCACCGTGACCGTGCACGATATCCCGCTCAGCTCCCTGGCCGGCCAGCCTGCCTCACTCGGCGACCTGTCCGGCAGCACCCTGCTCGTGGTCAACGTCGCGTCCAAGTGCGGCCTGACCCCGCAGTACGAGGGGCTGGAGCGGCTGCAGGAGCGCTACCGCGACCGCGGGTTCTCGGTCGTCGGCTTCCCCTGCAACCAGTTTGGCGGCCAGGAGCCCGGCACCGCCGAGGAGATCCAGGAGTTCTGCTCGGCCACCTACGGGGTGAGCTTCCCGATGTTCGAGAAGATCGAGGTCAACGGGCCGGGCCGGCACCCGGTCTACGAGGAGCTCACCGCGGTGCCCGACGCGGACGGCGAGGCCGGCGACATTCAGTGGAACTTCGAGAAGTTCCTGGTCGGCCCGGACGGCGCGGTCATCGCCCGGTTCCGCCCGCGCACCGACCCTGAGGACCCGGCCGTGGTCGCTGCGATCGAGGCCAATCTGCCCGGCTGAGAACCGGTCCGGGCGCGGCGGCTGGTCAGCGGATCGCGCCCGGCAAACGGCGACCAGCCATTATTTTCCGCAACGAAAACCACCCGGTGCCGCCCGTCCCGGCCAATCCTGGACGCCGGGCGGCCCGCGATGACGTCGTGGGCCGCCGGCCCCGCCAGCACCACGCCCGGGCTCCCGCGCTGAGGCCGCACGAGGGGGCCGGGCTGACCGGATATGACCCGGTGAGACGGGAAAAAACCCTGTTGCCGTACTATTCCCGTGTGTCCGAGGACACACGATTACTCACTGTGAGAGCACACCTAGCTCGCTGGGGGTCGTCCTGGGCGCGTGACCTGGCGGCCTGACGTGGTGGTGGCGGCCGGGTGACGGTTGGGGGGGCGATGGCGTGTTTCCTGCTGGCTAACTATTTCGGTTACGCACACAATGTCGCCGATACGTCTGACATGCTGCTGCGGTCCGTCGTCAGCCCCGGAGGCCGCCCTGCGACCAGGCCAGGAACGCTGAGTGGAGGCCAGCGGTGCTAAGTGCACCCGAAATCGTTGCGTTGATGCGTCAGGCGGTACCCCCGGGAAGGGAGACCCTGGACGATTCGTCCCTGACGGGGCTGCAGGAGCTGACCCGGGCCCTGCTCGAGGCCAAGCCCGACGCCCAGCAGGAGTACGCGCGGTTCCTGGCGATCAGCGAGCGGGCGCTGCCGCTGCCCGACGACGAACTGGATGCCTGGCTGCGCGGCAAGTCCGTGGTCGTGGTGGGCGGGACCGGCTGCATCGGCTCCAAGCTGATGCAGCAGGTGGAACTCCGATGTCCGAAGCGCCTGGTGAGCCTGGGCCGGGGCATGACGGAGGGGTACCCGCGGCTGCCCGGCGCCGAGTACCTGCGGGCCGATATCCGGGACCGGAGCCGGCTCGCGACCGTGTTCGAGGAGGTCCGGCCGGATGTGGTCTTCCACGTCGCCGCCCAGCGTGATCCGGGTCTGGCCGAGCAGGAGGTGCACCGGACGCTGAGCACGAACGTGCTCGGCACCCAGAACGTGATCACGGTCGCGGCCGAGGCCGGCGTCCCCCAGGTCGTGTGCGCGTCCACCGGCAAGGCGCTGCGGCCCTACTCCCCGGACGTCTACACGGCGTCCAAGCGGGTGGCCGAGTGGCTGGTGGCGGCGGCCGCGGCGGCCAGCACCACCACCACCTACTCGACCGCGCGGTTCACCCACGTGGTCGACAACTCGATCATCCACGGCCGGCTGCTCGACTGGTGCCGGGGCGGGGTGATCCGCCTGCACAGCGCGGAGATCGGCTTCTACGGGGAGTCCGCGCTCGAGTCGGCCCAGCTGCTGCTGGCGGCGGGGCTGGGCGCGCGCCCCGGTGAGCTCCGGGTGCACGCCATCACCGATCTCGGCTGGCCGGTCACCCTGCTGGACGTGACCCTGGGCGTGCTGGCCCGGACCGGCTCCGCGACACCGATCTACGTCAGCGGCTACGACCGCGGTTACGAGCCCATCCCGTTCCCGGGACTGTACGACCCGCTGACCGCCGGCGAGGTGAGCCCGCTGCTCAGCGCGTTCGAGGCCGCCACGGCGGAGCCCATGCCGGGCGCCATGGTGGACGCGTTCCCGCTGGCCGTGACGCCCGGCCCGGAGCTGGACCAGCGGCTCCAGGACCTGGAGGAGGCGTGCCACGGCACGGAGGATCCGGCGGTGCTGCGCCCGGCGCTGGACCAGCTGTCCTGGGCCCTGCTCGACGCGACCCTGAGCGCGGTGGACCAGCCGGTGCTGGCCCGGGCCGCCCAGCTGACCGTCAAGCACCAGGGGACGCTGATCCCGGAGCACCAGCGGATGCTGGCCGCGATCATGCGCGAGGCGGGGATCAGCGAATCCGCCCTCGTGTAGCCCTGAGCGCAGCCAGCTAGCGCCTGACCCACACGTAGTACAGGACGGTGCCGTTCGCATTGGTGATCTGCGCCGCGAGCCGGTAGTCCGGATCGGACCGCAGGGCGCGGGCGAGGACATTGTCCACGCCCGGGGTCACCTGGCCGCTGTAGGCGACGACCTTGAAGTAGCCGGCCTTGATGGCGGCCGCGAAGCCGGCGTTGCCGCCCAGGGGCTGGCCCTGAGGGCCGGGATAGGAGATGAAGTAAGTCGACGTGAACTGGCCGGGCTGCGCGTCGCCATGGCGGCGCAGGTAGTAAATCGGTACCTCGTCCACTTCGGCTAGGTAGTGCGCGCCGGGCTGCAGGTAGCGGCTCATCACCCTGACCAGGCCGCTGGACTGTGGCCAGGCGGTGAACAGGTCGTTGGCCTGGGTCATCCCGATGACTAGTGCCGCGCCCCAGATCGCGATGCCCACCTGGGCGCGGCGGAAATGGTCGCCGACGATGCGGGCCAGCCCGACCCCGGCGAACGGGGCGGCGAAGAAGAGCCCGAAGCCGATGTGCTTCTGCAGCGAGGTCAGCGTGTGGATGTGGATCTGGTCCGCGGGCGCCAGCAGCGCCGTCCCGGTCAGGACGATGCCGAGCGTGACGCGCCAGAGTCGCCCCCCGGGCGGCGCGATCAGCTCGCCGGGCTCGGTCCGGGGCCGGATCGCGTACGCGACGGCGCCGATCAGGGCCAGCGCGAACGGCAGCCCGCCCCAGACCAGGCTGTCCCGCAGCAGGACGGAGGTGGCCGCGGTCCCCGGCGCCCGCGCCGTCGTGGTGAACCTGATGCCGGTCTGGTAGGCAGGACCGGCCAGATACAGGGCGCCGCCGAGCAGCGCGGCCACCGCCGCCCCCAGGGCGACCGGCGAGATCAGGGCCTTGCGCCCGCGGTACGGCCACGCCGCGATCGCGCTGAGCGCCACGATGGTCGGCACGTACAGCCCCGCCGCGTACTTGGTGGCCACCGCGAGCGCGATCGGCGGGGCAGCCAGCAGATAGCCGGGCCAGCGGAACGGCGCGGTGCGCACGACGATCCACGCAGCCAGCGCGAGCAGGAACAGGGACGGGGCGTCATACGTGGCCAGGTGCCCGAGGAAGAGAGCCGACTCGGTGACCGAGAACACCACGGCCGCGCAGAGGCCGACCCGCTCGTTGAACAGCCGCCGGGTCAGCGAGTAGAGCAGCCCGGTCGTGCCCAGCATCGCGATCAGGCTGACGGCCCGGGCGGCGGCCAGGCCACCCACGTTGTCGGCGAGCGCGCCCAGCACGGGATACAGGACCGGCGCGCCCGAGAAGTAGTTGGAGTAATTGCCCTGCAGCGCCGCGCCGTGCAGCAGGTGGGCGAGTTCCAGGTGGCCGCTGTAGAGGTACAGGGCCTCGTCTTCGAACGCCGTGTTGCTCATCCGCAGGGAAAGGGCCGCCTGCACGCACATGATGGCGAACAGGACGGCGCGGCTCACCCACGTCCGGCGGCGGCTCGACAAGGTGAACCGCATCGGGCCCGAGCCGTGCTTCCCGCCGCCCGGCAGCCGGAGCACCCGGGTGCTCTCGCCCGGGGTGTCCGGTGGCGCGGCGGGCTCCGCCGGGCCGGGCAGCACCGCGTCGGCCTGGCGGGTGAACTTGGCCAGCATCACGGTGTCGACCACATCCGGCCAGACCGGCGGACGCTGGTCCGCCGGGCGCCGTTCCCCGGGCCGCTGCTCTCCCGGGTTAGGGCGGTCGCGGCGGACCGGGCCGGGCCGCCCGGGAGGCGCCGGGTTGTGGGGCCGCCGGCTCATTTCCGCGGGTTGACGAGGGACAGCCCGGCGACGTCACCCGCGATGGCCGCGCGGACGACCGGGCGCGATTCGACGCGCCAGTCGACGCCCTGCTTGTTGTAGTCGAACCAGACGAATCCGAGCAGGTTCGGATGCTGGGTCACCGAGTCGACCAGCTGTCTCGCGCACGCCGCCGCGGCCGGGCCGGTCTCGATGGCGGTCTCGGCGATGAGGAACGGCTTGCCGGTGAAGTGCCTGATCTCGGTCATCGTGGGCTGGTACAGCGTGCCGTAGGTGTGCGGACCGGTGGTCGCGAAGTACCCGGTCAGCCCCACCCAGCTGACGTAGGCCCGGCCTGGCCAGTACGACCGGAGGTGGACCTGCGGCACCGGGTTGATGATGTTGGGGTTCCACACCCAGATCACGTTGGCCGCCCCGGTCCGGGCGAACAGGTCGTGGATGTGCCGCCAGGCCGCCACGAACTGGGCCGGGCTGGTCTGGGTGGTGCCCCAGGGGTACCAGTTGCCGTTCATCTCGTGGCCGAAGCTGATCGCGACGGGCAGGTTCAGCGCGCGGACGGCCTCGGCGAAGCGGGTGAGGTAACCGTCGCTGTGGCCCGCGGCGATCGACTGCACGCTCACCCCGAACGGCTCCCAGGCCATGTAGTACAGCGCGCCGTAGGACCAGGCGTTGGTCACGGCCTGGGTGTCGAACGGCTTGTTCCACGACACGTACTGGCCGATGAGGTTGGGCTTGCGGCCGGTGTTGGCCGCGAAGCTCTGAACCGGGCCCAGCGAGTCGGGCGCGCCGTCGGCCTCGATGCCGAAGTACTTCCCGGCCGCGGGGTGCAGGAGCCGGGACACGTTGAACGGAGGGCTGCTGGCCCGCGCGCTCGGGGCCGGGGCGGCCGCGGTGTTCTGGCCGCTGGTGGTCGCGGTGGTGTGCGGCGGGGCGAGCAGCCCGCACCCAGTGAGAACAAAGGCCAGTGCCACGACGCCGGCCCGGGCGGCCCTCACGAGGCGGACCCGGCTTTCGGCTGGATGAGGATCCGGCCGACCACCACGAGCTGGAAGACGCCGAGCACGAAGAGCAGGAAGAAGTTGTACGGATCCATGGTCATCATGCGCCACAGGGCCAGGCCCGCCCACAGCGCCGCGCTGCCGCCGCTCCACAGGATCAGGCCGGTCCAGAAGCGCCGCCGGCCGTCCTGGCGGATGGTGCCGCTGCCGGACGGCTGCCATCCGCGCAGCCGCCCGCGCACCATGTCCCAGAGCGCGAACACATGGGCCCAGCCGGAGATGACCCGCACGGACCACGCCTCGAGCCGGTACGGGGCGCGGTGCCACATCGGGTAGATCACCCCCGCGTAGAACAGCACCGGCGCGACGAAGATCAGGTTGCGCAGCAGCAGGCTGCCCGGCACGAAGAGCATCATGCCGATGGCCAGCGCGGGCGCCACGAACGTGAACACGGCGGTGTAGACGTAGCCGATGAAGCCGGTCAGGTAGCACAGCCGGGTGTAGAGCGGCAGCTTGGTCTTCCAGAAGATCCGGTCCTTCAGCAGGCTCATGGTCCCCGAGCACCAGCGGTACTGCTGGTTCACGAACGCGAGGATGTTGTCGGGGCAGTTGCCGGTGGACAGCGCGACCGGCAGGTAGCGCAGCCGCCAGCCCAGCCGGTGCAGGTCGAAGCCGGTCCACAGGTCCTCGGAGTGCTCGGCCAGGGACATTCCGCCGTTGGGCTCCAGGGCGGCGCGCCGGTAAACCGCGCAGCTTCCCACGCAGATCGCCCCGCCTTTCTTGGCCCGGGCCGTCTGAATGGACCGGTAAAAGAGCTCCTGAATGGCGCCCGCGCCGCGCTCGACCCAGGTCTGCTGATCGAGGACATGGAAGAACTGGGGGGTCTGGACAATCCCGACATCGGGAAACATGTCCAGGTACGGCAGGGTCTCGCCGAGCGTGTCCGGGCGCGGGGCGAAGTCGGCGTCCAGCAGCAGGATGTACTCGCCCTCCGAGATCTGGAACCCGAAGCGCAGGTTGCCCGCCTTCTTGTACCAGCCCCGGTCCGGGCGGGTGGCGTAGGCGAACCCGTAGTGGCGGGCCATGGCCTTCAGCGCCGGGCTGGCCGAGTCGTCGAGCACGTAGGGCGTGACCCGGCCCGGGTAGTGGTTGCGCATCATCGCCACGTGCGACCAGGCGTTGCGGAGCACCTCGATCGGCTCGCCGCAGACCGGCAGGAAGACGTCCACCGACGGGTAGCGCCGCGGGGCCCACGCGGCCACGATGCGCTTGTGCTCGTCCAGGTCGAAGCTGCGGCTCATCCCGTCCACGATCAGCGACAGCAGGAAGCAGAACGCGCCGAACACCGCGAACGGAGCGTAGACGATGAACCAGCGGGAGTTCTCCACCATCCTGATCTGGCTGTACACCAGGGGCGGGAAGCTGAGCGCCATGCAGAGGGTGAGCACCCAGATGTGCCGGCGAACATAGGAGTACTTCTCGCTGTCCAGGGGCGGGGTCGGGAGCACCGGGGGCACCGAGTCGCGGGAAGGCGGGGGGAGCAGTGCCCGGCGCTTGCGGTGCCGTGGTGCTGCCCTGGAACCCCCCCTGCGTTCGATGACACCAGCCATCGTCGACCCTTTTCTCCATCCGAAGCCAGTGACGGGCACCCGGACGTGGACGTAAGGCGCGAACGAAACGAACCGGGCGGGGCTTCAGAGAATTGTAAGGTCCGGATGTCCGCCAGTGCGGTGAGAACAACCGAATTGGCCCGGTCTCTCCGGACAATTCATGACCACGCGACTACTCTCCGCAGTGATTTAGTACGGCCACCCTCGGTCACCACCAGCGGGCCGGGCGCGGCGGCATATCCTGCTCAGTGAAGAGCGTCAACGTGCCGAGAGCTATGGCGGAGGCGGTCATGGGACTGATGGACAAGGTCAGGGCGCAGAGCACGCAGCTGGCCCAGAAGGCCCAGGAAACGGCGCGCGAGGGCAAGGTCAAACTGGACCAGGCGCAGGCCAAGCGCCGGGCCGACGCGATGTTCCGCGACCTGGGCGCGACCGTGTACGCCGAGCGGACCGGGCGGGGCACCCCGGACAGCAAGGACAAGATCGACCGGCTGGTGGATGCGCTGTCCCGCCAGGAGGCGTCGCAGGGCCTCGGTGACCCGGACGGCACCTCCCCCGGAGCCGCTCCTGAAGAAGGCACCCCGCCCGAAGGCCCTCCGCCGGCCGGCTGATCCGGGCTGGCTGATCCCGGCCGGCTGCTCAGTGGCAGGCGTTCTGGGCGGCGGTCGCGGACGGGACCCCGGTGGAGGACGCGCCCGGGGTCGGCGTGGCCGTCCCGGAACTCACCGAGTAGCCGGTCGCGCCCAGCAGGACCCGCACCTTGGCCAGGCCTTTCACCTGCTTCAGTGAGCCGCCCGGGATGACCTTCTTGACCAGCTTGGCCCCGGCCAGATCCCCGGGCGGGTACTCGATCAGGGTCTGGCTGATGTCGTGTACTGGCCAGGTCAGCCCGGACTTCACCGGGAAGCCCAGCCGGGACAGGTCGGCGCCGGTGCTGGCGGACAGGCCGCCGACCAGCGTCCCGTTCCACACCTCGACCGGCACCTGGCGGCGGTGCAGTGTGTGGCCGGCCGTCCGGGCGTGCCCGTGCGCGGGCTTAGGTTTCGTGGCCGGCTTGTCGTTCTTCAGCTCGCTGAACAGGGCCTGCGACTGCTTGGCGTCCCACAGCACCGCCAGTTCCCCGGTCGGGGTCTGGTAGTTGTAGTTGGACAGCGGCACGGTCATGAACCGCACGTTGCTCGCGGAGATGCCGCGCATCTGATCCGCGAGCGCGGCCACGTTGAGTCCCTGGTCCACCTTGATCGCGGACAGTGCGGCCCGCAGGAACCGGTTCAGCTTGACCGGGTTGGCCAGCGTCCCGGAGCTGATCGCCTCGCTGAGCATCGAGGACAGCAGGCGCTGCTGATCCTGGATCCGGGCCAGGTCCGACGTGGCGAACGAGTGGCGGTCCCGGGCGTACGCCAGCGCCGTGATCCCGCTCACGTGGTGCACCCCCTTGGACAGGTGCAGCCCGCTATAGGAATCGTCCACCGCGAACGGCAGGCAGATGTTGACGCCGCCCAGGGCGTCGATGACCCGGACGAAGCCCAGGAAGTTGACCTGGACGAAGTCGTTGATGGTCAGCCCGGTGTTCTGCTCCACGGTCTGAACCACCAGCTTCGGGCCGCCCAGGCCGTACGCTGCGTTGATCTTGCTCATACCGTGCCCCGGGATGCTCACCCAGGAGTCACGGGGAATGCTGATCACGGTGACCCGGCTCCGGTCGCCAGACACGTGGATGAGCATCATCGTGTCGGAGTTGGAGCTGACCGCGCTGCCCACGTGCAGCGCGAGCTGCTGACGGCGGGTCAGCCCGGAGCGCTGGTCCACCCCGGCCAGCAGCACGTTCAGCGGCCCGCTGGCCGGCGTTCCCGCGGTGCCCGCGTTGACCCGGCCGATGGTGTCGTTGATGTAGCTGGTGAATCCCCAGGCGGTCCCGGCGACGAACAGGACCACCGCGGACAGGGCCGCGCTCACGGTGAGCATGACGCGGCGCTGCCGGGCCTTGCGGCTCGCGGCGATGTGGGTCATCAGCCGCTGCTGCGCGGCGGACGGTTTGGGCCGCCGCCGTGCGCCGCGGGGCGGGGGCTGGGCTCCCGGGCTCTCCTGGCCACTACTGGGCTGGCCACCACTGGGCTGGCCACCACTGGGCCCAGGCCGGGGGGCGGGCAGATCCGGACGCTGGCCCGGCCCGGTCACCGGCTCATCCTGTGCGCCAGGCGGCCGGCCGGGGCCG
>JAOPYP010000350.1 GCA_025964635.1 Actinomycetes bacterium
TGGACATCCGCTACTACTCGGTCATCTACCAGGCGATCGAGGAGATCGAGGCGGCCCTCAAGGGCATGCTCAAGCCCGAGTTCGAGGAGGCCCAGCTCGGCACCGCCGAGATCCGGGAGGTCTTCCGGGTGCCCAGGGTGGGCAACGTGGCGGGCTCACTGGTCCGCTCCGGCACCATCCACCGGAGCAGCAAGGCCCGGCTGATCCGCGACGGCGTCGTGATCTCGGACAACCTGACCGTGGAATCGCTCCGCCGGTTCAAGGAAGACGCGACCGAGGTCCGCGAGGGCTACGAGTGCGGCATCGGCATCGGGTACAGCGACATCCGGGTCGGCGACACGATCGAGACCTTCGAGATGCGGGAGAAGCCGCGGGCCTAGGACAGGCACCCCCGGTCCCGGCTACAGCCGGGACCGGGCGGCCGCGGCCGGGAGGGGCGGCGTGTACCTGGGGGCCCTGACGCTCGACGTGCTGCTGGGCGACGTGCGGTCGCTCAAGCAGAAGAGGTCGGCGGTGGCCTCGGTGGTCGCCGAGGTCCGCCGCCGCTATCCCGGCGTTGCGGTGGCCGAGAGCGGGCACACCGACCTGCACCGCCGGGCGGAGATCGGGGTGGCGGTAGTGTCCTCCACGGCCGCTCACGCCGTCGAGGTCCTCGAGGCCTGTGAGCGCCTGGTGGCGGCGCGCCCCGATATCGAACTGCTGTCGGCGCGACAACGCCTGCTGACCGAGGAGGAGTGAGCTACCCATGGTGGACCAAGCCCGGGCACGGAAGCTCGCCGACCGGATCGCCCAGATCGTGGCGGAGATGCTGGAGCGGCGGATCAAGGATCCCCGGCTCGGCTTCATCACGGTGACCGAGGCCCGGCTCACCGGCGACCTGCGAGAGGCCACGGTCTTCTACACCGTCTACGGCTCAGCCGAGGAACGGGCTGCCACCGCGGCCGCGCTGGCCAGCGCGACCGGGGTGATCCGGTCCGAGGTCGGGCACCAGACCGGGCTGAAGCACACGCCCTCCCTCGCGTTCGTGGCCGACACGCTCCCGGAGGGGGCCCGGCACATGGAAGACCTCGTGGCCCGGGCCCGGGAGGCGGACGCCCGGCTGGCCGAGGTGCGCGAGGGCGCGGTACCGGCCGGCGACCCCGATCCGTACCGCGATCCGCCGGGCCGGGCCGGCCTGGATGATGACGACGACCCGGACGACGACCCTGACGACGGCCCGGAGGGTGCGGCACCCGGCGCCCGGCCGGCCGGCGATCTTCTCGGCGGAACGTCCGCCGCCGGCGATCGTGGCGCGGGATACTCACCACCGTGACTGCCGCGCCGAGCCAGGCTGATCCCGCGGCCCAGCAGGCCAAGGCCGTGGCGCTGCTGGGCGCGGCCGATGAGGTATGCCTGGCCTGCCACGTGCGCCCGGACGCGGACGCGCTCGGGTCCATGCTGGCGGTCGCGCACGCGCTCCGCGCGCCCGGCCGCCGGCCCCAGCGGGTCGTGGCCTCGTTCGGTGACGACCCGTTCGAGATCCCGGAGATCCTCCGGTTCCTGCCCGGGCTGAGCCTGCTCAGCCCGCCGGACGCCTACCCGCACCGGCCCGAGCTGATGGTCACCTTCGACGCGGGCAGCATCGACCGGCTGGGGATCCTGGCCGGGCACGCCTCACGCGCCGACCAGCTGATCGTGATCGACCACCACGCCTCCAACACCCGGTTCGGAACCGTCAACCTGATCGACCCGGGAGCAGCCGCCACGGCGATGCTCGCCCTGGACCTGATCGACGCCATCGGTGCCGGGCTGACCCGGGACGTCGCGTTCGGCCTCTACGCCGGGCTGGTCGCCGATACCGGCTCCTTCAAGTACTCCGCGACCACACCCGCCGTGCACCTGGCGGCGGCCCGGCTGCTGGGCACCGGGATAGAGCCGGGCGCGGTGGCCCGCGAGCTGTGGGACCGGGCCCCGTTCGGCTACCTGGGGCTGCTCTCGGCGGTGCTCGGCCGGGCCGTGCTGGAGCCGGACGCGGCCGGCGGGCTGGGCCTGGTGTGGACGTCGGTCGGCCGGGACGACCGGGCCGCGCACGGCCTGTCCCTGGATGCGGTCGAGTCCGTCATCGACGTGGTCCGCCGCACCGACGAGGCGGAGGTGGCCATCGTCCTCAAGCAGTCCGACGACGGGCTGTGGCAGGTGTCCGCCCGGTCCAAGGGCAAGATCGACGTGAGCCGGGCCTGCGCCCGGCTGGGCGGCGGCGGGCACCGTAACGCGGCCGGCGTGACGCTGCCCGGCCCGGCCGAGGACGTCATCGCACGGGTGCGCGGGCTGCTGGCGGAAAGCAGCTAGGACGATGGCCCGGGACGCCCGGGGGACCGCCCCGAGCGGGCTGATCGTGGTGGACAAGCCCGGCGGCATGACCTCCCATGACGTGGTGGCGCGGATCCGCCGGCTGGCCGGCACCCGCCGGGTGGGGCACGCCGGCACCCTCGACCCGATGGCCACCGGGGTGCTCGTCGTCGGCGTGGAGAAGGCGACCCGCCTGCTCGGCCACCTGACCCTCACCGAGAAGGAGTACCAGGCCACCATCCGGCTGGGCCAGGCCACCGACACGGGCGACGCCGAGGGCACGATCACCGCGGCCCGGCCTGCGGGCCAGCTGACCCTGGCCCAGGTCCAGGCGGCCGCCGCCGCGCTCACCGGGCCGATCCAGCAGGTCCCCCCCGCGGTCAGCGCGATCAAGGTGGCGGGCCGGCGGGCCTACCAGCTGGCCCGCGAGGGAGCTCCCCCGGTGCTCGACCCGCGGCCGGTGACCGTGTGGTCCTTCACCGTCCAGGCCGTCCGCTCCGTCCCCGATGGCCCCCACGACGGCACCCCGGACGCGCCAGGTGACCTGCTCGACGCCGACGTCGAGGTGCGCTGCTCCAGCGGCACCTACATCCGCGCCCTGGCCCGCGACATGGGGGACGCGCTGGGCGTGGGCGGGCACCTGACCCGGCTGCGCCGGACCCGCGTCGGCCCCTACGACCTGAGCGCCGCGCACGGGCTGGACGAGCTCGCCGAGCGCCTGACCGTGCTGCCGCTGGCCGAGGCCGCGGCGTCGGCCTTCCCGGTCCGCGAGCTCACCATGGAGCAGGCCCGCTCCCTCTCGCACGGCGGGCGGCTGCCTGGCCTGGGCGAGGAGACCGGGCCGGTCGCCGCGTTCGGGCCCGACGGCACGCTCATCGCGCTGGTGCAGGAGAAGGACGGCGTCACCCGGCCGCTCGCCGTATTCGTTCCCTGACCGCCCGGCGCCCGGGCCGGGCGCCGGGCGGCAGTCCCTGATCACGCGGCCCCGTCCGGCAGAATGGCACATGCGGGCAGCCGGCTCGCGGGAGGAGAGCGTCATGCCGCACACCAGCGATACCCGGATCCTGGGCTACGAGCCGTTGCTCTCGCCCGCGGCGCTGCTGGAGGAACTGCCGCTCGGACCCGCCGAGGCGGACATGGTCGAACGATCCCGCGCCGAGGTGCGCGCCGTGCTGGACGGTGAGGATGACCGCCTCCTCGTGGTGGCCGGCCCCTGCTCCGTGCACGACCCGGCCGCCGGGCTGGACTACGCGGGCCAGCTGGCCGCGCTGCGCGACTCGCTGGCCGACGAGCTGCTCGTGGTCATGCGGGTCTACTTCGAGAAGCCGCGGACGGTGACCGGCTGGAAGGGGCTCATCAACGACCCCGGCATGGACGGCACCCACGACGTGCACCGGGGCCTGCGGATGGCCCGCCGCTTCCTGCTCGACGTGGTCTCCCTCGGCCTCCCGGTGGGCTGCGAGTGGCTGGACCCGATCACCCCGCAGTACATCGCCGACGCCGTGGCCTGGGGCGCCATCGGCGCGCGGACCACCGAGAGCCAGGTGCACCGGCAGCTCGCCTCGGGCCTGTCCATGCCGATCGGGTTCAAGAACGGCACCGACGGCGACGTGACCGTGGCCGTGGACGCCTGCCGGGCCGCGGCCACGGGGCACACGTTCTTCGGCGTCACCCGGGCCGGCGCCGCGGCGGTGGTCACCACCGCGGGGAACCCGGACTGCCACGTCATCCTGCGGGGCGGGCGGCCCGGACCCAACTACGAGCCCGGGCCGGTGGGCGAGACGCTGGACAAGGTCACCAAGGCCGGGCTGGCCCGGCGGGTGATGGTGGACGCCAGCCACGGCAACAGCGGCAAGGACTACCGGCGCCAGCCGGTCGTGGCCGGGGTGCTCGCCGGCCAGATCGACGCGGGCGAGCCGGGCATCGTGGGCATCATGCTGGAGAGCTTCCTGCAGGCCGGGCGGCAGGAGCCCGGGGATCCGGCGACGCTGGTCTACGGGCAGAGCGTCACCGACGCGTGCATCGACGTGGAGAGCACCGCGGAGGTGCTGCGCGGGCTGGCGGCCGCGGTCCGGCGCCGCCGGGACGTCGTGCCGCCGCGGGCGGTGGCCGGGACCGCCGCCGCCCCGGCGCCCTGACGCGCCCGGGGTAATGGGCGCGTCCGGATAGCTGGCCGCGCCCGGGGTAACGGGCGCGTCCGATAGCTGGCCCGCGCCCGAGGGGACGGGTGGTGGCCCGGGCATGGCAGTCTTGAGGGTGCGGAGACCCGCCGCGGCCACCCGCGTCGAGCATCGAAGGAGCAGCACCGTGCAGCGCTGGCAGGGCCTGGATGACGTGCCCGGAGACTGGGGCCGCTCGGTCGTCACCATCGGCGTGTTCGACGGCGTGCACCGCGGCCACCAGCGCATCGTCGCCCGGGCCGTCGAGGCCGCGGCCCGGCTTGACCTGCCCGTGGTCGTGATCACCTTCGACCCGCATCCGGTGGAGGTGGTCCGGCCCGGCTCGCATCCCCCGCTGCTGTGCAGCGTCCGGCGGCGGGTGCAGTTGCTGGGCGGCGAGGGCTGCGACGCGGTCTGCGTGCTGCCGTTCACGCTCGAGTTCTCCCGGCTGGGACCGGATGAATTCGTCCGGGCCGTGCTCGCCGACCGGCTGCACGCCCGCTGGGTCGTGGTGGGGGAGAACTTCCGGTTCGGCCACCGGGCCGCCGGCGACGTGCCACTGCTGGCCGAGCTGGGCGAGAAGTACGACTTCGGGGCGGAAGGCGTGCCGCTGCTCAGCGAGCAGGGGGACCACGGGGAGCACGGAGTCACGATCTCCTCCAGCGGGATCCGGGACTGGCTGAATCAGGGGGACGTGGCCCGCGCCGCCGAAGACCTGGGCCGCCCGCACCGGGTGGAGGGGGTCGTGGTCCGCGGCCAGCAGCGCGGCCGGGCCCTCGGCTTCCCGACCGCCAACCTCGAGACCGCCCCGCACACCGCCATCCCCGCCGACGGGGTGTACGCGGGCTGGCTGGCCCGCCTGGACCCCGAGGGCCAGGAGGAACAGCGCTGGCCCGCCGCGATCTCCGTGGGCACCAACCCGACGTTCGACGGCCGGGAACAGACCGTGGAGGCCTACGCGCTCGACCGGGACGATCTGGACCTCTACGGCACGCACGTGGCGGTGGACTTCGCGGCGCGGCTGCGGGGCATGGTCCGGTTCGACTCCGCGGAGGCGCTCACCGAGCAGATGCACCGGGACGTCGACGAGGCTCGCGACCTGGTCGGCGGGACCTCCTGAGGACACTCCGCAAGGAACGGGCGGGGCGGCGGGGCGACCCGGCTTTTACAGACCGGCCCGCGTGATACCTTTAGGTAACGGCCGGCATGTTCCGGCCCGGTTAGCTGCACCCTCAAGTGGCTGGCCGAGGGGCTCCTCCCGCACTTCCAGTTCTCTCTGGGCCGCGCCGAGCCCCGCCCCGTAACCTTGCGACAAAGATAGGAAAGCCACGTGCCGCTGGACACAGGCGTCAAGAAGGAGATCATCGCGGACAACGCGACCAATGAGGGTGACACCGGCTCGCCGGAAGTCCAGGTTGCACTGCTGACGCGACGGATCAATGACCTGACCGAGCACCTCAAGGTGCACAAGCACGATCACCACAGCCGTCGCGGCCTGCTGCTGCTCGTCGGGCGCCGTCGGCGCCTGCTGAAGTATCTGGCTAGCACGGACATCGGGCGCTACCGTGCGCTCATCAGCAAGCTGGGCCTGCGCAGGTAGGTCCGGGACAACTCAAGAACGTTTACTTCCCGCGGCCCCCGATCCCGGAGCGCTCAGGGCGCCAGGACCGGTCCTCGGTAGTGGTTCTCGGGTCTCGTGCACGCGTTCCTGCGGGAGCGCGGCAGGTGGGCCGAGGGCTTCGATCGAAGACCGGGCCGGCCGCTGGCCGGGCCAGATGGAACGGACTGGACGGCACCAGGCCTCAGGGCCCGGGCCTAAAGCACCGGCCGGCTGGCATCAGCCATGTGCCACCGGCGGGCGGAGCGGGACCTCAGAAGGAGGTCTCACCCATGGAGGGTGTGTTTACCGCCGAAGCCGTTATCGATAACGGAGCCTTCGGCACCCATACGATCAAGTTCGAGACCGGCCGCCTGGCCCGCCTGGCCGCCGGATCCGCCGTCGCCACGCTGGATGAGGAGACGGTCATCCTGTCCGCCACCACGGCGGGCAAGCATCCCAAGGAGGGGCTGGATTTCTTCCCGCTCACCGTGGATGTCGAGGAGCGGATGTACGCGATCGGCCGGATCCCCGGTTCGTTCTTCCGCCGGGAAGGCCGTCCGTCCGAGGACGCGATCCTCACCTGCCGGCTGATCGACCGGCCGCTGCGCCCGTCGTTCGTCAAGGGCCTGCGCAACGAGGTCCAGGTCGTCGAGACGATCCTGTCGCTGAACCCGGAGCACCTCTACGATGTGGTCGCCATCAACGCGGCGTCCCTGTCCACCATGCTGGCCGGGCTGCCGTTCTCGGGGCCGATCGCCGGCGTGCGGGTCGCCCTGATCAAGGGCCAGTGGGTCGGGTTCCCCACCCACGAGCAGCTGAACGACGCCACCTTCGACATGGTGGTCGCGGGCCGGATGCTGCCCGACGGTGACGTGGCCATCATGATGGTCGAGGCCGAGTCCACCACCGGCACGCTCGGCATGCTCGCCGACTCCTCCAGCGGCGCGGTCGCGCCCACCGAGGAGACCGTGCCAGAGGGGCTGGAGGCGGCCAAGCCGTTCCTCAAGATCCTTTGTGAGGCGCAGCAGCGGGTCGCCGACCAGGCGGCCAAGCCGACGGCCGAGTTCCCCGTGTTCGCGGACTACCAGCCGGATGTCTATGACGCCGTGGCGCAGGCCGTTTCCGAGGAGCTGGCCCGGGTGCTCACCATCGCGGGCAAGCAGGAGCGCGACACGGAGACCGACCGGGTCAAGGCGCTCGCCGTGGAGAAGCTGGCCAGCCAGTTCGAGGGCCGCGAGAAGGAGATCAGCGGAGCCTTCCGGGCCGTGACCAAGAAGCTGGTCCGCGAGCGGATCATCCGCGACGGCGTCCGCATCGACGGCCGCGGCCTGACCGACATCCGCCAGCTGTCCGCCGAGGCCCACCTGCTGCCCCGGGTGCACGGCTCGGCCCTGTTCGAGCGCGGCGAGACGCAGATCCTCGGCGTCACCACGCTGAACATGCTCCGGATGGAGCAGATGATCGACACGCTCAACCCGGAGCGCACCAAGCGGTACATGCACAACTACAACATGCCGCCGTACTCCACCGGGGAGACCGGCCGGGTCGGGTCGCCCAAGCGGCGCGAGATCGGCCACGGCGCGCTGGCCGAGCGGGCCGTGCTGCCCGTCCTGCCCAGCCGCGAGGAGTTCCCGTACGCGATCCGCCAGGTCTCCGAGGCGATCGGGTCCAACGGCTCCACGTCGATGGGCTCCGTGTGCGCCTCCACCATGTCGCTGCTCGACGCCGGCGTCCCGCTGCGGGACATGGTGTCCGGCATCGCGATGGGCCTGATCCTCGAGGGCGGCCAGTACGTCACGCTCACCGACATCCTGGGCGCCGAGGACGCATTCGGCGACATGGACTTCAAGGTGGCCGGCACCACGGAGATCATCACCGCGCTCCAGCTGGACACCAAGCTGGACGGGATCCCGGCCGCCGTGCTCGGCGCGGCGCTGCGCCAGGCCCGCGGGGCCCGGCTCACGATCCTGGAAGTCATGCGCGAGGCCATCGACGCCCCGGGCGAGATGAGCCCGCAGGCGCCGCGGATCATCACGATCAAGGTCCCGGTGGACAAGATCGGCGAGGTGATCGGGCCCAAGGGCAAGATGATCAACTCGATCCAGGAGGACACCGGCGCCGAGATCACCATCGAGGACGACGGCACCATCTACATCGGTGCCACCGATGGCCCGTCCGCCGAGGCCGCGCGGACGACGATCAACGCGATCGCGAACCCGCACATGCCTGAGGTGGGCGAGCGCTTCCTCGGGACCGTCGTCAAGACCACCACGTTCGGCGCGTTCATCTCCCTGCTGCCGGGCAAGGACGGCCTGCTCCACATCACCCAGCTGCGCAAGCTGCACGGCGGGGCCCGGATCGACAACGTCGATGACGTGGTGAAGGTCGGCGACAAGATCCAGGTGGAGATCCGCGAGATCGACGACCGCGGCAAGCTCTCCCTGGTCCCTGTCGAGGTGGTCGAGCGTGAGACGGCCGCCGGGAACGGCGACGGCGGCTCGTCCGGCCCGTCCGACTCGGGCGGTGACCGGGACGACCGGGGGGGCGGCGAGGAGGGTGGCGATAGCCACCGGACCCGGCACCGCGAGCGCCGGCACAGCAACAACACGTGAGCACCCCGGGCGTGCCCGCCGAGCGGATGGATGACGGCACGGGTGCCGTCCGGAGCAGCGTGCTGCCGGGCGGCCTCCGGGTCATCACCGAGGCGCTGCCGTCGGTCCGCTCGGTCGCGTTCGGCATCTGGGCGGGGGTGGGGTCCTGCGACGAGGACCTCGCCCACGCCGGGGCCACCCACTACCTGGAGCACCTGCTGTTCAAGGGCACCAGGCGGCGGACCGCGATGGAGATCTCGGCCGAGATGGACGCGGTCGGCGGCGAGCTGAACGCGTTCACCGGCAAGGAGTACACCTGCTACTACGCGCGGGTCCTGGACGCGGACCTGCCGCTGGCCATCGATGTGCTGTCCGACATGGTGACCAGCTCGCTCATCGAGCCGAAGGACGTCGATGCCGAGCGCGGCGTGATCCTCGAAGAGATCGCCATGAACGACGACGATCCCTCCGACACCGTGCACGAGGCGTTCGTCGGCAAGCTGTTCGGTGACACGCCGCTCGGCCGGCCGATCCTCGGCACGGTCGACTCCATCAACACCATCACCCGGGACCAGATCGCTGAGCACTACCAGGCCCGGTACACCCCGGACCACCTGGTCGTGGCGGCCGCGGGCAGCCTCGACCACGACGACGTGGTGGAGCAGGCCCGGCGCGCGTTCGCCCACGTGCTCACGGGGGACTCCCGGCCTGCCGGGCCGCGGATGGCCACCCCGGGCGGGCCGCCGGCCGCGGCCGGGGCGGTGCCGGGCGACCCGGCCCGCGGCGTGACGCTGGTGTCGCGCGGGATCGAGCAGGCCAACCTGGTCCTCGGGTGCGGGGGCCTCAGCCGGACCGACGACCGCCGCTTCGCGCTGGGCGTGCTCAACGCGGCGCTCGGCGGCGGCATGTCGTCGCGGCTGTTCCAGGAGGTGCGCGAGAAGCGCGGCCTGGCCTACTCGGTCTACAGCTTCACCTCCCAGCACGCCGACACCGGGATGTGGGGGATCTACGTCGGCTGCCTGCCGTCCAAGGCCGATGATGTGCTGTCGATCTGCCGGGACGAGATCGCCAAGGTAGTCTCCGGCGGCCTGTCCGACGCCGAGCTCGACCGCGGCAAGGGCCAGGTCCGCGGCTCGATGGTGCTCGGCCTGGAGGACCCGTCCTCGAGGATGAGCCGGCTGGGCAAGTCCGAGCTGGTGTACCCGCGGCTCGAGCCGGTGGACGAGATCCTGGCCTCGATCGAGGCAGTCTCGCACGAGGCGGTGCGCAGCGTGGCCGAGGAGGTCCTGACCCGGCCGAAGGTGCTGGCCGTGGTCGGCCCGTACGACGACGACGCCCCGTTCATCAACGCGCTGGCCTAGGAACGGGCGCCATGATCAAGGTCGGGGTGCTGGGCGCACGGGGCCGGATGGGCAGCGAGGTCGGCCGGGCGCTGGCCGCCACGGACGACCTCGAGCTCGCGGCCGAGGTGGACGCCGGGGACACCCTCGACGGGCTGGCCGGCTGCGGCGTGGTGGTGGACTTCACCCACCCGGGCGTGGTCCTGGACAACCTGCGCTGGTGCATCGGCCATGGCCTGGACGTGGTCGTGGGCACCTCCGGGTTCGACGAGGCCCGGCTGGCCCGGGTCCGGGCCTGGCTCGCCGATGCGCCCACGGTGCGCGTCCTGATCGCGTCCAACTTCTCGGTCGGCGCGGTGCTGATGATGCGGTTCGCGGCCCAGGCCGCCCGGTTCTTCGAGTCGGCCGAGATCATCGAGTTGCACCACGCCGGCAAGATGGACGCTCCGTCCGGCACCGCGTCCCGGACCGCGTCGATGATCGCCGCGGCCCGCTCGGCGGCCGGGCTCGGCCCGTCGCCCGACGCGACCGTGACCGCCGCGCCCGGGGCCCGCGGCGCCGAGCTGGACGGGGTGCACGTGCATTCGGTCCGGCTGGCCGGGCTGGTCGCCCACCAGGAGGTCCTGCTGGGCGGGCACGGCGAGACGCTGACGATCCGGCACGACTCGCTCGACCGGGCCTCGTTCATGCCCGGCGTGCTGCTCGGCGTGCGCGGGCTGGGCTCCCGGCCACCGGGGCTGACTTTCGGGCTCGACCCGCTGCTCGGCCTCGCCTGAGGAGGGTCCAGGCTGCTGTCGGCCGGGCCGGGTAGCCTCACAGGCATGTGCCGCAGCATCAAGACCCTGCGCCCGCCCTACGCCGAGCACGTGACCGACGAGGACGTCCGGGCCGCAGCGCGCCAGTATGTCAAGAAGATCAGCGGGTTCCAGCGCCCGGCCAAGCACAACGCCGAGGCGTTCGAGCAGGCCGTGGACGCGGTGGCCAGCGCCACTGAGGTCCTTCTCGCCCAGCTTGAGATACGGTAAAGGGACGACAAGCGCGACAGCGCGCACTCCGCGGTCCATCGGGGGACGGACATGCTGAGAACGATCCTGAACGTGATCTGGCTGGTCCTGTGCGGCTTCTGGATGGCCATCCTCTACGCGCTGGCCGGGCTGGTCTGCTTCGTGCTGTTCTTCCTCGTGGTGACGATCCCTCTCGGGATCGCGGCCTTCCGCATCGCCGGCTACGTCCTGTGGCCGTTCGGCCGGTCGATCGAGGTGCGCCGGGACGCGGGGGTGGGCTCCCTCATCGGCAACGTCATCTGGATCGTGCTGTTCGGCTGGTGGCTGGCCCTGGGGCACCTGACGACCGGCATCGCGCTGTGCCTCACCATCATCGGCATCCCGCTGGGCCTGGCCAACTTCAAGATCATCCCGATCTCGCTGGTGCCGCTGGGGGTCGAGATCGTCCCGTCCGGCCAGCTCTACCCGGGCTACACCTGACCCGGCGGGGTCAGGGGCGGCCCATGGTCGCCGCGTGCGCGATCAGCATCGAGTCGGGCGGGGTCACATCGACGCCGTCCGGGTTATTGAGGTAGCCGGGCCTGCTGCCCGCGACCCCGGTATGCCCGTACTGCCAGACGATCCGGTTGCTGACCGGGTCGATCACGATCACCCGGTGGTTGTAGTCGTCGTTGACCAGGATGTCCCCGTTGGGCAGGGGGAGGGCCAGGGACGGGTGGTCCAGCCCGCCGAACCGCCACCGCAGCTGCCCGCTCCCGGTGAACTCCACCACCTGGCCGGGGGTCGAGTAGTCAGCGGTCAGGTAGAGCCCGGGGTAGACCTCGTTGGTGTCCGACGGGTAGCTGACCCCCGGCGGATTGGCCGACCACGAGACGTGGCCGGACAGGCTGACGGCGTTCACCCAGCTCCCGTTGATCTCGGTGACCAGGTACTTGCCGTTGGTCATCGGGAAGGCGCCGTTGGGGCTGCCGAACCGCCGGGGCGGATCGTGCCAGCAGACGTTGCTGGCCGGCCCGATGATCCGGGCCGGCCGGTGCGCCGGCGGCCTGACCAGGATGATCCGGCAGTTCTTGATGTCGGCGGACAGCATGTCCCCGCCGGGCAGCAGCATCGCGTCATCCGGGTTGGACACGTGGTTGGCGCCTGAGCCGGGCACCCCCGGAGTGCCGTACCGGTAGGTGATCCGGTGCGTGGCGATGTTGATCACGCTGATGACGGAGTCGTCCTCCTCGGTGGCGATGATGTCCTTGCCGTTCGGGGAGAAGAAGGCGTCGTCGGGCACCCGGAAGGTCTGCCTCCGGGCCAGATCGCCGGGTTTCGGGAACTGCCACCGGATGCGGCCCTGCGGGTCCACGACCAGCAGCCGGTTGTTGTGGTTGTCGGCGATCAGGACGTCACCCGGGAGTGCGGCCGGATCAGAGTGGGGCGCCAGGTGGCCGCGTCCGTGCGGCGGGCTCAGCCACGGCTGGCTGGGCAGCGCGAGATCGCCCCCGCCGCTGCCGCCGAGCGTCCGGGCCGAGCGGGCATCCAGCGCGCTGCCTGGCGTCACTGACGGGATGGCCGCGGCGGCCGGGACCAGCCTGAGTTCGGTGACCGTGGGCACCGGGCGCTTCCCGTTGTCCCCGCCGACCAGGAACGCGGTGCTGCCCAGCACGCCGGCGCCGGCGTTGGCCACCGGGACCGGCAGGGTGCCCGCCACGGCCGCCTGGTGGCCGGGCTGGTAGCGGAGCACGGCGCCGCTGGTCGTGAGCGGGGCCGACGGGCTGGCCGTGGCCTGCCCCGGCCGGCCCGGGGCGGTCTGCCCGCCCGCGATGTAGAGGGCCCCGCCGAGCCTGAACGCGGCCGCGCCGGTCACTGGCTGGGGCAGGTGCCCGGCTATCGCCGCCGCCGCGACTTTTTGCCTCCTAACGGTCTGACCGCCAGTGGCCGGGCCAGAGCCGGGGAGGGTGATCCGCTGGATGTCGTTCGTGATGCCGTGGCTGGTCTGGCCGCCGAAGACCCAGATCTGGCGGCCCAGCAGCGCCACCGCCGGGTAGCGGACCGGGACCGCGAGCCTCGCGGCGACCATGAAGTGGCGGCCGTCCCGGGTGGCCAGGGCCGTCGCGGCGTACCGGGTCCCGTCGTACCCGCCGAGCAGGTACGCGGTGCCGCCCCGGGTCACCGCCACCAGGTCCGAGCGCGGGCCGGGCAGCGATCCGGCCCCCGCGCGGGTGCCGCGGGCGGGGACCGCCTGTCCCGGGGAGGCCTGTCCCGGGGAGGCCTGTCCCGGGGCGGCCTGCCCGGGGACCGCCGGGACCTCCTGCACGGTGGCCACGCTGCCCTGCTGGCCGCCGCCGAACACGAAGGTGTGCCCGCCCACCGTGGCGCCGGCCGCGTCGTGCGTGGGGACCGCGAGCCGGCCCACCCGGGTGGTTCCGCCGGTCGCCGGGTTGAGCAGCCGCACCGCGGCGGTGGAGGTCGCCTGAGCCGTGAGCCCGCCGGCGATGAGCAGGTCCCGGCCGCTGGGCAGGACGACCTCCCGGGCCAGCCCGGACGGGAGCTGGTACGGCGCGGGGGATACCTGCAGGCTGAGCGCCCCTGCCGATCGTGCCCCCGACGGGCCGGCCGCGGCGCCTGGCGCAGTGCCCGGGCGAGCGGTCCGGGGGCTGCCGGAGGGCTGGGCGTGGCCCGGGCCGCCGGCCGAGCAGGCCGCCACCAGCAGGGTCAGCCCGAGGCCCGCG
>JAOPYP010000361.1 GCA_025964635.1 Actinomycetes bacterium
CGGTACAGCCGGGAGTCGCGGTACAGCCGCTCCACCACGGTGGAGCTCATGTAGCCGAGGCCGCCATGGACCTGCACCCCGCGGTCGGCGACCCGGGAGACCATCTCGCTGCAGTAGAGCTTGGCGGCCGACGGCCCGGCGGCTACGTTCTCGCCCGCGTCGTAGGCGTCGGCGGTGCTGAGCACCAGGGACCGGCCCGCCTCGATCTCCGCGTAGGAGTCCGCCAGCATGGCCTGGACCAGCTGGTAGCTCCCGATGAGCTGGCCGCCCTGCTTGCTGGTCGCGGCGTGCGCGACCGACTCGTCCAGGATCCGCTGCGCGGTGCCGACGCACACCGCCGCGATGTGCAGCCGGCCCCGGGCCAGCACGGTCATCGCGCTGCGGTACCCGCGGCCCTCCTCGCCGATCAGGCGGTCCTGCGGCACGCGGACGTCCTCGAAGATCACCTCGGCGGTCCAGGCTCCGCGCTGGCCCATCTTGTGATCACGCGGCCCGACCGTCAGCCCGGGGCTTGCCGCGTCGACTGCGAGCACCGAGATGCCGCGGCCCGACCCGGCGGCGGGATCGGTCCGGGCGAACACGACGAACAGGTCGGCCAGCGGCGCGTTGGTGATGAACCGCTTGGTGCCGGACAGCACCCAGCTGTCGCCGTCCCGGTGGGCCGAGGTCCGCAGGCCCGCCGGGCTGGACCCGGCCTCGGACTCCGTCAGCGCGAACGACGCGACCATCTCCCCGGACGCCAGCGCGGGCAGGAACGCCTTCTTCTGCGCGTCCGACCCGAACTTCGCGATCACCTGCCCGGCGATGCCGTTGTTGGTGCCGAACATGGACCGGAACGCGGGGGTCGCGTAGCCGAACTCGAAGGCCAGGCGCACGTCCTGGGCCATGCTGACGCCGGATCCGCCGAACTCGGCGGGCAGGGCGTACCCGAACAGGCCGAGCCCGGCGGCGGCCGCGCGGAGATCGCCGGGGATCGCGTCGGTCTCCTCGATCTCGTCCTCGCGGGGCAGCACCTTCTCCCGCACGAACCGCCGCACCGCGTCGCGGACCTCACCGAACGTCGCCTCGTCCATGGCCACCTCTCCTTCGGCTTCGATGCTCGCACCTGCTTTTCCCTAACGGAATCGTTCCAGCCGGACCCGGCGCCCGGGTCCTGCGTTCGCGGATCCCGGAACCGGGTTCCGGTCCGGGTGACCGGCGGGGAACGGTTTTCGTTGCGGCGGAAACAGCGGCCACAACGCAGCAGGCAGGGCCCCTGGCGGGCCACCATGTGGTCGCCCGGGGCCAGGAGCCCCGCCTGCTTCGCGTGCCTGCTCAGGCCATGGCTGAGCCTAGGTGTTAACCGCTCAGGCCTTGGCCTGCATGCTCTCCCGGGCCGGGTTAGCCTGCTCGGCCGCCTTGGGGTCCTTCTCGCCCGCCTTGGCGCGGACACCGGCCTCGATCTTGCCGCCGAGGTCCTTGTCCACGTTGCTCCAGTACTCGAAGGCGCGCTGCAGGACCGGCTCGGTCACCCCGTTGAGCAGGTGGCCGACTATGTTGCTGACCAGCCGCCCGCGGGCCGCGTCGTCCATCACCTCGCGGACCAGCGTGCCGGCCTGGCCCCAGTCGTCGTCCTGCTCGTGGGGGGTGTACGCGGACCGCACCATGTCGCCGTCGGCGTGCCAGCCGACCGGCTTGTAGTGCTCGCTGTCCGCCCGCGGGCCGCCCTTGGAGTTCGGCGCGTACACCGGGTCGTGGACGTTGACGACGCGCATCACCCCGTCCTTGCTGTAGCTGTGCACCGGCACCCTGGGCGCGTTCACCGGGATCTGCTTGTAGTTCACCCCGAGCCGGGCGCGGTGCGCGTCGGCGTAGGAGAACCCGCGGGCCAGGAGCATCTTGTCCGGGCTCAGCGTGACGCCGGGCACCAGGTTGTTCGGCTCGAACGCGGCCTGCTCGATCTCGGTGTGATAGTCGGTCGGGTTCCGGTCGAGGGTCAGCCGGCCGACCTCGTGCAGCGGGTAGTCGCCGTGCGGCCACACCTTGGTCAGGTCGAACGGGTTGAACCGGTAGGTCCGGGCCTCCTCGAACGGCATGATCTGCATTTTCAGCGTCCAGCTCGGGTAGTCCCCGCGCTCGATGTGGTCGTACAGGTCCCGCTGGTGGTAGTCGGTGTCCGCGGACGCCATCTGGTCGCCCTCGTCCTGGGTGAAGAACTCGATGCCCTGGTCGGTCTTGAAGTGGTACTTGACCCAGAACCTCTCGCCCGCGGCGTTGACCCACATGTAGGTGTGTGAGCTGTAGCCGTTCATGTGCCGCCAGGTCCGCGGGATCCCGCGGTCACCCATCAGCCAGGTCACCTGGTGCGCCGACTCCGGGGACAGGGTCCAGAAGTCCCACTGCATGTCGTGGTCGCGCAGGTTGTTGTCCGCGCGGCGCTTCTGCGAGCGGATGAAGTGCTGGAACTTCAGCGGGTCGCGCAGGAAGAACACCGGGGTGTCGTTGCCGACCATGTCGTAGTTGCCCTCGGATGTGTAGAACTTCAGCGAGAAGCCGCGCGGGTCACGCCAGGTGTCGGGGCTGCCCCGCTCCCCCGCCACCGTGGAGAACCGGATCAGCGTGTCCGTCCGGGCGCCGGGCTGGAACACCGCGGCCTTGGTGTACGCGCTGACGTCCTGCGTCACCTCGAAGTGGCCGAACGCGCCGCCGCCCTTGGCGTGCGGCTGCCGCTCCGGGATCCGCTCCCGGTTGAAGTTCGCCATCTGCTCGATGAGGTAGTGGTCCTGGAGCAGAATCGGGCCATCCGGGCCTACGGTCAGCGAATGTTCGTCGCTCTCAACCGGCGTACCGGCGTCGGTCGTCGTTGGTATCGGGTGATTGTCGGTCACTGCCAAACCTCCTTGTCAGGCTGCACTCCGTCAGCGGAGCTTTCAGCTGCCTTGCAGTCGGGGCACACGCCCCAGAACACCACTTCTGCCTCATCCACCACGAAGCCCATGTCCCCGGCCGCCGTGAGGCAGGGCTGGGCTCCGGTCACGCCATCGACGTCCTCGGTGCGGCCACACCGGCGGCACACGAGGTGATGATGGTTGTCGCCGACCCGGCGCTCGAACCGGGCTGGATGACCCGCCGGCTCGATGCGCCTCAGCAGTCCCGCGGCCGCGCACGCGGCGAGCATGTCGTAGACGGCCTGCGTCGACACCGCGCCGAACCGTTCCCGCACGCCCGCCGCGATCAGGTCCACGGTGGAGTGCGGGTGCCCGGCCAGCCAGGTGAGCATGGCCAGCCGCGGCATCGTGACCCGCAGCCCGGCCGCGCGCAGGGCCCGGGACATCTCACCGTCCGGGTCGATCGCTGCCAGAACCATGACGGTTTCCACCCTGCCGAATTATCTGGAACCAATCAAGTTTCTTAGGAGATCGTCTCAAGTCGAGACCGGCATCCAGCCCAGCCCGCGTGCCGGTGGATGCGGCCACCTGTGACCCCTGCCCGCAGGACCGTGGTCCAACCCGCGCTCCTTCGCCCGTTTGCCATCGGCGCCCGTGCGACCTAAGCTAGCGATATATCGGGATCGTATCGCGAGTGGATCACTTGGAGGCCTGATGAGTACGGCATCGTGCGCGAGCGGAGACTTCACTCCTTACCTGCGCGGCGTCTTCAAGGCCGCCGGGACCCTGGCCGGCCAGGCCCGGGAGGCCGTGTCCGGGATGTCCGGCCCGGGCCAGGAAAGCCAGGGCCGGGAGGGCCAGGAACGGCAGGGCCGGCGGGGCGGACCGTGGGCCCGGCGGGGCGGGCCATGGGAGCGGGGCTTCGGGTGGCCAGGCCCGGGCTGGGCCGGCGGCCCCGGAGGGCCGCCCGGCGGTTTCGGGGGCCCGAGAGGCTGGTGGCCCGGCGCGCCTGAGCCGCCCCGCGGCCCGAAAGCCGGCCGCGGCGACGTGCGCGCCGCCATCCTGGCCCTGCTGCGCGAAGGTCCCCGGAACGGCTACCAGATCATGTCCGAGGTCGAGGAGCGCAGCGGCGGCGCCTGGCGCCCCAGCCCGGGCGCGGTCTACCCGGCCTTGCAGCTGCTCGCGGACGAGGGGCTGATCGCGGCGGAGGAGTCCGGCGGGGGCCGCACGTTCAGCCTGACCGAGGCCGGGCGCCGCCATATCGAGGAGAACCCGGAGACGGCCCGCCCGGCCTGGGAGGCGATGGCGCAGGACCAACCCGGCGAGATGCCCGGCCTATTCGCGCAAGCGGCCCGGCTCGGCGGCAGCATCGTGCAGCTCGCCCACGCGGGCACGCCGGAGCAGATCCGCGCGGCCGAGCAGCTGCTGGAGCGGACCCGGCGGCAGATGTACCAGATCCTGGCCAGCGACGACCCCGACGAGGGCGACGAGGAGTAAGCGCCGGCCCGGGCGACGGCGCCGGGCCGGATGTTCAGACCAGCAGGCGACGAATAGAAAAAGGCAAGGGGACCAGCCATGGATGACAGCATCCGTGCTTCTGACGCCGACCGGGAACGGGTGACCGCCCGGCTGCGCGACCACTACGCCGAGGGCCGCCTCACGTCCGAGGAACTGGACGAGCGGACCTCGGCAGCACTCCAGGCGAAGACGTTCGGGGACCTCCGCCGCGTCATGGCGGACCTGCCGGATCCGGTCCTGATGCCCCACGGGGCACCAGGCCTGCAGCCGGCCGCGGGCCCGTGGCTCGCGCGCCGCCGGGGCCCGCGATTCGCCCCGGTACTGCTGCTCGTGCTGCTGTTCGCGCTGCTGGCCCCGGGGCCCGGAGGCTGGGTCCTGTTCGCGGCCTTCAAGCTGTTCCTGGTGTTCTGGCTGGTGACCGGGCTGGCCGCGTTCGTGTTCGCCCGGAGGTTCCGGCGCCGCGTGTCCGGTGGCGGCCCCGGCGGTTACCCGCCGGCCGGGTCCCGGCACCCGCGCTGGGAGTAGCGACCGCTACTCCGGCAGGCCGGGCTCGTCTCCGGCGGGCTCCCGGTCACCCTGTCCCAGCGGAGCCGGTGAGCGCCGTCAGCGCGGCACCGGTCACCGCCCCATCGGTCCCTCCATCCTGAGCACGTCCGCCACGGTGTCCGGAAGAACCTTGTGGGCGGCGATCACGTCGCGGGCAGAGACGTCGCGGCGGCGCAGCATCCCCGCCCGCGTGACCGCGCCGGCCGCACACCAGTCCGTCACCGGCTGCCCCCTCGGGTCCGCCACGCCGCGCCCGGCAGACGGCGGGCGGTCATCCGGCGCAATTCCCAGTTTGACTGGCGGTTGACCGGCGGTTGGCCGGCATTTCGCTTTTTGGCCCGGCCATTCGCCTGAGCTGGGCGATTACCCTGGCGGAGTTTCCGCCCTCCCGGAAAACATCCCGCCAATCGAGGGAAGGTCTGGTCGTGGCGATATATCAGCACATCCGGCATCCGCGGATTGCCTCACGGCTCGCCGACAGCCCCGTCAAAGTGGCTGACCTGCTGCCCAGAGGCTCGGCGATAAACCGCTTCAACACGAGCGTCGCGCTTCTGGTCACCAAGGTCGTGGGCAGTATGTGGTGCGCTTACGCTTTCGCATTGTTCGACCTGATCAGCCTGCCGGATGCGATCCGGTCGGGCACGGCCGCGATCGTCTCCTGGGTGGCACAGACCTTCCTGCAGCTGGTGCTGCTTTCGGTGATCATGGTGGGCCAGAACGTGCAGGCGGCCGCGGCCGACAAGCGCGCTGAGGCGACATTCCACGACGCGAGCGCGACCCTGCATGAGGTCGCGCACGTGCAAGGTCACCTGGCCGCCCAAGACGTGCTGCTCACCCGGATCGCCGAGAGGATCGGCCTGGACCCGGTGCCCATCATCGACGCCCCGGCCGGCGAGGAGCCCACGGCGCAGGACCCGGGCAAGTGACCGGCATCCGGGCGGCTAGTGCGCGCGGATGAACGTGTGCGCGCTGATGAACTCCAGGGCGGTGGGCCAGTGCCGCCCCCAGAACGCGCCATCGTGGCACCCGGCCATGATCCCGCCCGGCACCTGGCGGTGGGTGAGGGCCGACAGCCGGGCCCGGACCAGCGAGGTCTCCGGCTCGAAGGGGTCGTCCGTCCCGCAGGCGATCCACGCCGGCACCTGCCGCAGCGCGCCCAGGCCGGAGACGACATCGTTCCGGGCGAAGTCCGCGGG
>JAOPYP010000369.1 GCA_025964635.1 Actinomycetes bacterium
GCCGCGGACGGGGCAGACGTGGCCGCGGCCACCGGGGCCGGCGCTCCGCTCGCGCCGCCGGACCTGGGCGGGCAGGATCAAGGGCATGAGAGTGCACGACGCTGACCAGCCCGGGCTGCGGGAACGCAAGAAGGCCAAGACGCGTGCTTCCATCCGGGAGCACGCGTTGCGGCTGTTCCGCGAGCAGGGTTACGCCGCCACCCGGGTCGAGCAGATCGCCGAGGCAGCCGAAGTGTCCCCGGCGACGTTCTACCGCTACTTCCCGACCAAGGAGGACGTGGTCCTGCGGGACGATCTCGACGTGCTGACCCTGGACGCGCTGGAGGCGCAGCCGCCCGGGCTGAGCCCGCTGGCCGCGGTGCGGGGCGCCGTGGCCGCCGCCCGGGCCGGGTTCACCGAGGAGGAGCGGGAGCGGTTCCGGCAGACCACCGAAATGACGCTGGCCGTACCGGAAATCCGGGCCCGGGCCCTGGACGAGTTCGCCCGGACCATCGACGACACGGCCGCGGTCCTGGCCAAGCGGAGCGGGCGGAACCCCGATGACGTCGTGGCGCGCGCGATGGCCGGGGCGATCTTCGGGGTGATCCTGGCCAGCACACTGCCGGTGCTGGAACGGGGCCAGATCGACCTGGACACCTTTTTCGCCTCGGTCGACGCGGGCCTGGCCCAGCTGGAGGCCGGCTTCCCCCCCTGACCAGAGCCCGGCCGGCCTGGACCCGGCCTCACCGCCTGTCTCAGCGGACCCCGCGCGGGCGGAACTGCACGCTGATCCGCGGGCCGGCGGCCCGGGCCGTCTTCGGCACGGCGTGCTCCCAGGTGCGCTGGCAACTGCCGCCCATCACCAGCAGGTCACCGTGGCCGATGTCGTGCCGCAGCGCCGGTCCGCCGCCCCGGGGCCGGAGCACCAGGGCCCGCGGGGCGCCCAGGGACAGGATGGCGACCACGGTGTCCTCCCTGGCGCCGCGGCCGATCCGGTCACCGTGCCAGGCGACGCTGTCCCGGCCGTCGCGGTAGAGGCACAGCCCAGCGGTGCACAGTGAGTCAACCGGCGGCGGCTCCCCCAGCTCGGCCTGGTAGTGCCGGTCGAGCGCCTGGCGCGCCGCGGCCAGCGCGGGGTCGGGCAGTCCTTCCCCTTCGCCGTAGAAGCACAGCAGCCGGGGCACGTCGACCACCCGGTCGTACATCCGCCGCCGTTCCTCGCGCCATGGCACGGTCTCGCGCAGGCGGTCGAAGAGGACGTCGGCGCCGGCCATCCAGCCGGGCCGGATGTCCAGCCAGGCGCCGTGGCCGAGCATGGTCCGGCGCACCGACGCCCCGAGCGGCCCCGGAGCCGGCTCGTCGCACAGGTCGAGCAGGGATCCCTGCAGGCCAGTCTCCATAGGCCGAGCATACGACACGAATCAAATAAGTGTTCGACGTGATCGCTGGCCGCGGCGGCCGGCCGGATCACCGGGACGGCGGTGCGCGGCTGAGCCCACGGCCCGATAGCGGCACTGGTGTTCGGAATAGGAGCCCGGCCGCAGCCAGCCCAAGCCGGGGACGCTATTTCGGCCGGCTCACTCGGAAATGCCCTATAGGAGCCCGCCAGGTCCCCGCCCATTATTCACAGTTTATTGCTGGAAATAAGGCCCGAGCCCGAAATAATGTTTGAATCGCACGGAAGTAAGGCGACACGCGAGACGAAGGAGTCCGCCATGCACAGCATCCGCGGTCTTACCCTGGGGAAACGCGGCATTACCGGAACCCGGCTCCGCAGGCCAATCACCGCAACTTTACTGGCCATTGTACTGACCACAGCACTGTCGGCGTCCGCCGTGGCCAGGACGGCCGCCTCGGCGAGCAGCCAGCCGGCCTACCTGAACGCCAGCACTCCGGTCCCGGCACGGGTCAGCGACCTGCTGGGCCGGATGACGCTGCCGGAGAAGATCGGCCAGATGGTCCAGATCGAGGCGACCCAGGTCACCGACAAGACCAGCGCCTGCACCAGCCAGGGCGGGTTCAACCTGCCCAACCCCACGTGTGAGCAGAAGATCTTCGTGGACAACCACGCCGGCTCGATCCTGGCCGGCGGAACTGACATTCCCATCGACACCACCGGCAAGGGTGGCCCAGGCAACACCGGCCTGGACTGGGCCACCGAGTACAACACCATGCAGAGCTACGCGATCAAGAACTCGCGGCTGCACATCCCCGTCATCTTCGGCGTGGACGCCGTCCACGGCTTCGGCCACCCCTACCAGGCACCGCTGTTCCCGCAGTCGATCGGGATGGGTGCCACCTGGGATCCGTCAGCCGCCCAGGCGGGCGGCGCGGTCACCGCGAACGCGCTCCGCGCCACCGGCTGGAACTGGGACTTCGCCCCGGTGCAGGACCTGGCCCGGGACAACCGGTGGGGACGGTACTACGAGACCTGGGCTGAGGAGCCGGCCCTGGCCGCCGCCCTGGGCGCGGCCAACGTACGCGGCCTGCAGAGCGGCGGCGCCGGCGGGCTGAAGGTCACCGCCACCGTGAAACACTTCGCCGGCTACTCGCAGTCGATCAACGGCCACGACCGGGTCCAGGCCGACCTGCCGATCCGCTATCTGCAGGACACGTTCCTGCCGTCCTACGCGGGCGCCATCAACGCAGGTTCGGGAACGGTCATGGTGAATTCCGGCTCGGTCAACGGGATTCCCGCGACCGCGTCGCACTACCTGCTGACCACGCTGCTGCGCGGCCGGATGGGCTTCAAGGGCGTGGTGATCAGCGACTACGGCGATGTGGGTGCGCTCGCGAGCACCTATCACATGGCCGCTGACCTGGCCGGCGCGGCCGCCCTCGCGATCAACGCCGGCGTCGACATGGCCATGCTGCCGTTCAACGCCGACCAGTGGCAGACCGCGGTCCAGCAGGACGTGGCCAACCACAGCATCTCGGTGAGCACGATCAACCAGGCGGTGTCGCGGATCCTCACGCTGAAGTTCCAGCTCGGGCTCTTCGACCACCCGACGGTCGACGCCAGCAAGGCGGACGCCGCCGTCACGGCCGGACGCGACGTGACGCTGAAGGCGGCCCAGGAGTCGATGACCCTGCTGCGCAACCAGAACAACGCGCTGCCGCTGTCGGCGTCCAGCAAGCTGGTGGTCACCGGCCCGAGCGCGGACTCGATGACCAATCAGCTCGGCGGGTGGAGTGTCAGCTGGCAGGGCGTCTTCGGCGCTGGGCACGTCTGCTGCATGGGGCCCGCCGACCAGATCCCGCCGGGCACCACGGTGCTCAAGGGCCTGCAGGCCGCGGACCCGAACGTGACCTACGCTGCCGACCAGGCCACAGCGGTGAAAGACGCCGCGGGAGCGGACGCCGTCGTGGTCGCGGTGGGCGAGAAGGCCTACGCCGAGGGCCTGGGCGACAACCCCTCCCCGCAACTGGCACCCGACCAGCAGACCCTGGTCAGTGCCCTCGAGGCGACCGGCAAGCCGGTGATCGTCGTGGTGATCGCGGGCCGGCCACTCGGCCTCGGCCCGGCCGAGAACGCCAGCGCGGTGCTGATGGCCTACCAGGGCAGCACCGAGGCCGGCGCCGCGGTGGCCGACACCATCTTCGGCAAGATCGATCCCAGCGGGAAGCTGCCCGTGACGTGGCCTTCCGACGCGGCCACGACCGGCGGTGACTTCAACACCGGGGCGCCGTCACCACTGGGCGACCAGCCGAAGGTGTTCGACCAGCTGCCCTACACCGGCTCGGGCCAGGGCAGCGGCTACAACCCGCTCTACCCGTTCGCCTTCGGGCTGTCCTACACCACGTTCAAGGTCAGCGGGCTGTCCGCGACCAGCAGCGTGGCCCGCAACGGCACGGTGTTCGCCCGGTTCACCGTGGCGAATACGGGCACCAAGGCGGGCACCGACATCGTGCCGGTGTACGTCCACCAGCCGGTCAGCCCGGTCCTGGTCCCGAATCAGCGGCTCGCGGGGTTCACCCGCGTGACGCTCGATGCCGGGCAGTCCAAGACGGTGCAGGTCTCGTTCCCCGTCTCCGTCCTGGCCGTAACCCCTGGTGACATCCAGTCCGACAGCCCACCGGCGGTCGAGCTCGGCGCCTACCAGGTGCAGCTCGGCACCCCGGCCACGGCCAGCGCTGACTTCAGCATCCACAGCTGATCCAGCCTGGCCCGTAGTTCAGCCGGTCCGCCGGGCCCAGCTTCCGCCGGCCACTCCCCGGAGTGGCCGGCGGAAGCGCTTAGCGGGCGCCGATGGCCGGGCGGGCCGGCGTGGGTGGCGGCGATAAGTTTGGAATATATGTTCGAGGAATTTTCGCGTGGCCTGCCGCGCCGGGCCGCCCGCGCGCCCTAGAGTGTCTGCGTGGCAGGCCGAGAGCTAGGCGAGATCGTGGAGGCGGGCTGGGCCGGGGCCCTGGCCCCGGTGGCGGACCAGATCACCGCGATGGGAGACTTCCTGCGGGCCGAGGTGGCCGCGGGGCGGCGGTACCTGCCCGCGGGCGACCGGGTGCTCCGCGCGTTCCAGCAACCCTTCGCCGACGTGCGGGTGCTGATCGTCGGCCAGGATCCGTACCCGACCCCGGGGAACCCGGTCGGGCTGAGCTTCTCGGTCGCGCCCGACGTGCGCCGGCTGCCCCCGAGCCTGATCAACATCTTCCGCGAGTACACCGCGGACCTCGGCTACCCATCGCCGGCCAACGGGGACCTCACCCCGTGGACGGACCGCGGCGTGCTGCTGCTGAACCGGGTCCTCACCGTAGAGCCCCGCAAACCAGGCTCGCACCGCGGCCGTGGCTGGGAAGAGGTCACCGAGCAGGCGATCCGGGCCCTCACCGCGCGCCAGTCGCCGCTGGTGGCCATCCTCTGGGGCCGCGACGCGCGGAACCTCGCGCCGTTGCTCGGCGGGGTCCCGCTGATCGAGTCGCCGCACCCCAGCCCGAACTCCGCCGACCGGGGCTTCTTCGGCTCCCGCCCGTTCAGCCGGGCCACCGCACTGCTGGAGGAGCAGGGCGCGGGCGGCATCGACTGGAAGCTCCCGTAACCCGGACGCCCTGCTCCCCTGACCCTCCAGGCGCCGCAACGAGAACCCCACCCCTCGCTCCTCCCGCTGGCGGGAATGTTGAGCGATCAACTATCGTTACGGGTACTGCGGCCCGCGACAGGCTGGAAGGGCATCGACCGGGTGCGTGAACATGCCGTTTTAAGCTGGCCGAGAACGCTTAACAGAGGAGATGTCATGCCAGCGGTGACCGCCCCGGACATTCTGGTCCTGCCCCGCGTCCCCGAGCCCGACGCCGCTACCGCGGCGGAGCGGCCGGTCATGTCGGTGACCACCGCGCCGAGCGGATTCGAGGGTGAGGGCTTCCCCGTCCGCCGCGCCTTCGCCGGCGTGGACCTGCAGCAGCTGGATCCCTTTATTCACATGGACCAGATGGGCGAGGTGGAGTACGCGCCGGGCGAGCCCAAGGGCACGCCGTGGCACCCGCACCGCGGGTTCGAGACCGTCACGTACATCATCGACGGCGTCTTCCGGCACCAGGACTCCAACGGTGGCGGCGGCCTGATCACCAACGGCGACACCCAGTGGATGACCGCCGGCGGCGGCATCCTGCACATCGAGGAGCCGCCCGAGGAGCTCGTGATGAGCGGCGGGCTGTTCCACGGCTTCCAGCTGTGGGTGAACCTGCCCCGGCGGCTCAAGATGACCGCCCCGCGCTACCAGGACATCCGGGCCCAGCAGGTCTCGCTGCTGTCCTCGCCCGACGGGGGCGCGCTGATCCGGGTCATCGCGGGCGACCTGGCCGGGCACCCCGGCCCCGGCGTCACCCACACGCCCATCAGCCTGCTGCACGTGACCCTGCAGCCCGGCGCCCGGCTGCACCTGCCCTGGCGCAGCGACTTCAACGCGCTGGTCTACGTGCTGGGCGGCTCGGGCACGGTCGGCCCGGATCACCGCCCGCTCCGCACCGGGCAGCTCGCCGTGTTCGGCGCGGGTGACGCGCTGACCGTGGACGCCGCCCGGACCCAGGAGGGGCCCGGCCGCGAGCTGGACATCCTGGTCCTCGGCGGGCAGCCGATCCGCGAGCCGGTCGCCGCGTACGGGCCGTTCGTGATGAACACCCGGGACGAGCTGGTCCAGGCGTTCGAGGACTTCCAGGCGGGCCGGCTGGGCAGCATCCCCGCCCAGCACGACGAGGTCCCGGCCGAGCCGCACCCCGGCCACGACGTCCTCTGACCCGCACCTCAGTACCCTCAGCGCGGTGCGTTCCGCGCCCCCGGCGGCACGAACGCACCGCGCTGCCGTGTCCCCGGCGCTGCCGTGCCTCCGGCGCTGCCATGGCCCCGGTACGGCCCTGCCTTAGGCGGGGCCGGTCAGCTGACTGGCGTGGCCTTCCCGTTGGCCGCGCTGGGTCCGCCCTGCTCCGGTCCCGCCGGGTGCACCGCGACCGCCGCGGGCGCCCAGACCACCCCCGGTTCCGCGTGGCGTTCCGGCCGCCCGACGATGGCGGCCAGGTCCGAGCCGTCGATGGTCTCCCGCTCGAGCAGGAGATCCACCACCCGGCCGAGGGTATCCAGGTTCGCGCGCAGCAGCGAGGTCGCCCGGGTCTCGGCCTCCCGGAGCAGCGTGGCTACTTCCCGGTCGATGGAGCGCTGCGTCTCCTCGGCGTAGGGACGGCCCGCGAACGGGTTGTCCCGGCTGGGCCCTTCCGGGCCGTAGCCGATGGGTCCCACCTCGTGCGAGAAGCCCCATTCCCGGACCATGCGGGTGGCCAGGTCGGTCGCACCCGCGAGGTCATCCGCGGCGCCGGTCGATGGTTCCCCCAGCACGACGATCTCCGCGGCCCGGCCGCCCAGCCGTACCGCGAGCGTGTCGGTAAGGTAGCTCTGGCGGTACAGGTGGCGTTCGAACTCCGGCAGCTGCTCGGTCACGCCGAGGGCCGCGCCACGGGGGAGGATGGTGACCTTCGCGACCGGGTCGGCATGGTCCGACAGGACGGCGACGAGCGCGTGACCGGCCTCATGGACGGCGACTGAGTGCTTTTCCTCGGGCAGCAGTGCGTTGGACCCGTCCCGCCGGCCGATCAGCAGGCGATCCCGCGCCGACGCGAAGTCGTAGGCGGACAGGACTTCGCGCCCGTCGCGCACGGCGTTGATCGCCGCCTCGTTCACGAGGTTGGCGAGATCGGCACCCGAGAACCCTGGTGTCCCCCGGGACACCGTGGCCAGATCCACATCCGGGCCGAGCGTCTTGCTCCGGCCATGGATGGCGAGGATCGCCGTCCGCTCCTTCTGGTTGGGCAGCGGGATGTCCACCGTCCGGTCGAAGCGGCCGGGCCGCAGCAGTGCCGTGTCGAGGATCTCGGCCCGGTTGGTCGCGCCCATGACCACCACGCTGGCGCCCGGCTCGAACCCGTCCATGTCGGACAGCAGCTGGTTGAGCGTCTGTTCGCGCTCGTCGTTCGACCCGAACCCGCCAGGACCGCGGCGGCCCCCGATGGCGTCGATCTCATCGATGAAGATGATCGAGGGAGCATGCTTGCGCGCGTCGTTGAAAAGGTCCCGCACCCGTGATGCGCCGACACCGACGAACATCTCGACGAAGCTTGATCCGCTGAGGGCGAAGAACGGGACGCCTGCCTCACCGGCGACCGCCTTGGCCATCAGCGTCTTCCCGGTCCCGGGCGGGCCTACCATGAGCACGCCTTTGGGGCCGACCGCGCCGGCCCGCGCGTAGCGCTGCGGGTGTTTCAGGTAGTCCACGACTTCCATGACCTCGGCCTTGGAACCTTCATAGCCGGCGATGTCCGCGAAACGGGTGGTAGGCCGCTCCTCGTCGTACAGCTTGGCCTTTGACCGGCCAAAGCTCATGATGCCGCCAATCTGCTTGCGGCCGCGGCGGGCGAACCAGATGAAGACACCGACCAGGAGCAGCAGCGGCCACAACGAAAAGATCAGGGCGGCCACGGAGTACGAGCTTGAACTGGAGCCCGTGACCTGGACCTTGTGCTTGAGGAGGAGCGGGGAAAGGGCGTTGTCGTTCAGCGCGGTGGGGATCTGGGAGCTGTAAGCGACGCCGTTATCAAGCTTCCCGGTCACCAGCCCGGTCGAGCTGATCGTCGCGGTCGAGACCTTGTTCGCCGTCACTTCGCTGACGAAGCTGCTGTAGCTGAAGTCCCGGGTCGTCGAGCTGCTGAAACCCGGGTGGAAGACCAGGATGGTCCCGAGCACGAGCCCGCCCAGCAGGACCCATATCGGCCAGCGCGGAGTCGGCTTCGGCGCGGGCGCGGGCGGCCGCTTGTCCAGCTCGTTGATCTTGTTCGGCGGGCTCGGCTGGGTCGGAGACGACCGGAGCCCGGTACCCAGCCTCTGACGGACTCCCCGGGAAATTTTAGGAAAAATTGGATCCATGCCAGCCTCGGCTCTTAGAAATCAAAAAATGTGACCGCCGAGGTCCGGGGCAGCCATGAAATGAAGGAGGACATTTCCGAACGATCACCAGGCTGGGATACATTCAGAGCTACCGCATACACGACGATGACCGGCGGGCCTGACCATTGGCCCGTCCAGTGCGACCGCCTTCGCATGTTTTCCTGCCATAGCTAAAGCGTACGCCGCCGCCTAGATATTTCCGGGATCGCCGCCCACGGCCACGCTACGGGGATTGCGAGGGTCCCGGCGCAGGTAGCTGGCCGGACGGCGTGGGTGTCGGGACGGCTGACGGCGCGGCCCGGGAGGGCACCGGCCGCGGCGTGCCCGGGCCGGGCTGGGTCGCCTGCGGGGCCGCGTGCCGGGTCGCGGGG
>JAOPYP010000374.1 GCA_025964635.1 Actinomycetes bacterium
GGCCGTGCCGCTCGGGGTCTCGGTGCACGTGATCGGCGAACGGCCCGCCGGCCAGCTGGACCCGGATCACCCGCTGGCTACCCTGGCCGCACACGTGCTGCGCGAGGCGGGGATCCCGCCCCGGCTCACCGCCGCCAGCACCGACGCCAACGCCGCCTATCCCCGCGGGATCCCGGCCCTGACCCTCGGCATCACCACCGGCGAGGGCACCCACACCGAGCAGGAGTGGATCGACGCCGACCCGGTGGCGGCCGGGCTGGCGGCCCTGGCGGCCACGGTCGCCCGACTGGACGAACAGGAGTGGTGAGAACGGTGCGCACCGGAGTAACGCTGCAGGGCGTCGACCCGCCCGCCGACTTCGAGGAAATGGTCACGGAGATCGAGACCCTCGGCTACGACAACCTCTGGCTGACCGACTCCTCGCTGCACGCCCGCAACTGCTGGGCCTATCTCACGCTCGCGGCCCGCCAGACGTCCCGGATGACGATCGGCACCGCGGTCACCAACCCGGTGACCCGGCACCCCGCGATCACCGCGGTGGCCGCGGCCACCCTGGCCGAGATCTCCGGGGGCCGGGCCATCCTGGGCATCGGCGCGGGTGACCGGCCGCTGCTGTCGCTGGGCTATACCCCGGCCAGGCTGGCCACGCTGGAGGCCTCCATCGGCGCCATCCGCGCGCTGTGGAGCGGAGCGACCGTCGAGGCCGACGAGCCCGGGTTCGCGCTGCACGACGCGCACTACCGTTTCCCGCCCGGGCTGGACATCCCGGTCTGGGTGTCCGCCACGGGCCCGCGCACGCTCGAACTCGCCGGCCGGGTCGCGGACGGGGTGATCCTGCTGGCCGGGCTGCACCCGGACGGGATCTCGTTCGCGCTGGAGCACATCAACCGCGGCGCCGAGGCCGCCAGCCGCAGCGAGCGGCCGCCGGTGACCGTGTTCGCCTACGGAGCCATCGACGATGACGAGGAGGCGGCCATCGCCGCGGCCCGTACCATCGCCGCCTGGTTCCCGCAGACCGCGCCGGTGCACTGCCGCCTGGCCGGCCTGTCCCAGGAGATCATCGACCAGGTCCGCGGCAGCTACGCGGGCGGTGAGTTCCAGGAGGCGGCCCGGGCCGCGGAGGCGCTGCCCGTGGAGTTCGTCAAGCGGATGGCGCTGGCCGGCGGCCGGGACGAGGCGCGCCAGCACCTGCGTGACCTGGCCGGGCTGGGCGTGGATTCGGTCACCGTGTTCCCGCTCGGTGCGGACCGGATGGCCACGATAAGAGCGTTTGCGGACTGTGTGGCAGCCGAGACGGCGATGGCGTGACGCCTGCGAGCGCACGTCCAGCCAAGGGACCACGGGCAGCCGAGAGACCAAGGGCAGCCAAGAGACCAGGGGCAACCAGGAAGGGACCCGCATGATCGTCATCCAGGGCGGCACCGTGGTCACCGTCGACGATGCCGGCACCGTGCACTTTCCCGGCCACGTGGTCATCGACGGGGACCGGATCAGCGCGGTCGGCGAGGGCGCCTATCCCGGCGAGGTCCCCGCGGGCGCCGACGTCCTCGACGCGTCCGGGATGGTGGTCATGCCGGGGATGGTGGACCTGCACTACCACACCGCGATCGGCAAGGGCTTCTGTGATCACCTGCCGCTGCTGGAGTCGCTGGAGCAGTTCTGGTACCCGTCGATCCGGGCGCTCGACCCGGAGACCGCGTACTGGGCCGCCCTGAACAGCTACCTGGAATCCATCAAGTGCGGCGTGACCACGGTCAACGACATGTACCGCCAGCTCGGAGGCCTCGCCCGGGCGGCCGAGGAGATCGGCATCCGGGCCGTGCTGTCCAACGACGTGGCGCTGCCCGAGCACAACCTGGACACGCTGCAGGACAACAAGGACTCCTACGACGCGGTGCACGGCCTGGGCGGCGGCCGGGTCGGGGTCTATGTGGGTATCGAGTGGCTGCCGCTGGCCTCCCCCGAACTGCTCCGCGACGCCCGGGCCCTGGCCGACGAGCTCGGCACCGGGATCCACGTGCACCTCAACGAGTCCCTCGGCGAGGTGGAGAACAGCAAGGCGCGGTTCGGCCAGCGCCCCACCGAGGTGGCTTACGACGCCGGGCTGCTCGGCCCGGACTGCGTGGCCGCGCACTGCGTGTGGCTCACCGACCATGAGATCGGGCTGATGCGCGAGACCGGCACGCACATCTCGCACAACCCCAGCTCCAACGCCAAGCTCGGCAACGGCATCGCCCGGCTGCCGGAGATGCTCGCGGCCGGGCTGAATGTCGGCCTCGGCCATGACGCCGCCGAGTCCAGCAACACCTGCGACCTGTTCGACGTGATGAAGTTCGCGTCGCTGGTGCACCGGGCCTCCCGGGGCGACGCCAGCCTGCTCCAGGCCCCGGACGTGGTGCGGATGGCCACCCGCAACGGCGCGGCCGCGCTCGGCCACGAGACCGGCGAGCTGTCCGCGGGCAAGAAGGCCGACGTGATCCTGGTGGACACCCGCAGCGCGATGTTCACCCCCCAACTGCCGGGCGACCCCGCCCAGCTGTACTCGCACCTCGTGTTCGCGGCCGACGGCAGCGCGGTGGACACCACGATCGTGGACGGCAAGATTCTCATGCGCGGCCGGGAACTCACCACCGTGGACGAGGCGGCCGTCCTGGCCCAGGCCAACCTGGCCCTGCAGCGCATCGTCGCGGCCATCGACTACAAGAACTGACCCAGGAGCACTGACACAGGAGCACGGCCATGAGCAGAATCATCATCACCGGCGGCACGGTACTGACCATCAACGACGCCGACGAGGTGCACTTCGGCGGGCATGTGGTGCTGGACGGCGACCGGATCGCCGCGGTCGGCGAGGGCCCCTACCCCGGCACACCAGCCGACGGGGACCAGGTCATCGACGCGTCCGGCAAGATCGTCATGCCCGGCCTGGTCGACCTGCACTACCACACCGCGATCGCCAAGGGCTTCAGCGATCACCTGCCGCTCTGGGAGTACCTGGACGCCTGCTGGTACCCGTTCATCCGCACCCTGGACGCCGACGCGGCCTACTGGTCCGCGGCCGCGAGCTACCTCGAGTCGATCAAGTGCGGGGTGACCACGGTCAACGACATGTACCGCCGGCTGCCCGACCTGGCCCGGGCCGCGCACGACATCGGCATCCGGGCCGTGCTGTCCAACGACGTGGCGCTGCCCGAGCACAACCTGGACACCCTGCAGGACAACAAGGATGCCCACGACGCGGTGCACGGCCTGGCTGACGGCCGGATCGAGGTGTACGTCGGCATCGAGTGGCTGCCGCTGGCCTCCCCCGAACTGCTGCGCGACGCCCGGGCCCTGGCCGACGAGCTGGGCACCGGCATCCACATCCACCTGAACGAGTCGCTGACCGAGGTGGAGAACAGCAAGGAGCGTTTCGGCCGCCGGCCCACCGAGGTGGCCTACGACGCCGGGCTGCTCGGTCCGGACTGCGTGGCCGCGCACTGCGTGTGGCTGTCCGACACCGAGATCGCGCTGATGCGGGAGACGCACACCCAGATCTCGCACAACCCCAGCTCCAACGCCAAGCTCGGGAACGGGATCGCCCGGCTGCCGGAGATGCTCGCGGCCGGGCTGAACGTGGGCCTTGGCCATGACGCCGCCGAGTGCAACAACAGCCGCGACGCGTTCGAGGTGATGAAGTTCGCCTCGCTGATGCACCGGGCCCAGCGGGTGGACGCCAGCCTGATGCAGGCCCCGGCCGTGCTCCGGATGGCCACCCGCAACGGGTCCGCGGCGCTGAAGCACGACACCGGCCAGCTCACCCCCGGGCACAAAGCCGACGTGATCCTGGTCGATACGGCCAACCCGATGTTCACCCCCCTGATGCCGGGCGACAAGGCCCACATCTACTCCCACCTGGTGTTCTCGGCCAACGGCAGCGCGGTCGACACCACGATCGTGGACGGGCGGATCCTGATGGCCGGCCGCCAGCTGCTCACCATGGACGAGCAGCAGATCCTGTCCGAAGCCAACCGCGGGTTCCTCCGCACGCTGGAGAAGATCCGTTCCTAACGGTCCGTCCGTGCTCACTCCGGCCCGCCGCTGACTCGACTCCGGGGATCACCTGATGCAGATCGACGCGCACACGCACATCCTGAGCCTCGCTGAGGACGCGGAGTTCACCACCGAGTACGGGCGTGAGGGTTCGCTGTGCATCTACCGGAGCCTGGGACTGCTGCCCTCGCACCGGCCGCCCACCGAGGACGAGTGGGAGGCCAGCGGGTACAGCCGCAAGGGCTTCCCGGTCATCGGGCCGGACGAGTCGGTCCGCGATCATCCCGGCTTCGACAAGATCGTGATCCTGGCTGTATCTCCGCAGTTCCTGGACGGCGAGCTGATCGGCACGGTGGACACCTACGGCATCACCGGCGTGCCGGGGCCGCCGACCCCGGAGAAGTGCAACGACTACATCGCCGCGATCGCCGCGGCCCAGCCGGACACGTTCATCGGGTACGCCTCGGTCAACCCGGCCTACCGCGGGCCCGCGGCGGCCGTCCGGGAACTGGAACGGGCCGTGCTCGGCCTGGGCCTGCAGGGCCTGAAGCTGTACCCGATGTACCAGGACTGGTCCCCCGCCGACCCGGTGATCGCGTTCCCCGTGTTCTCGAAGGCCGAGGAACTGGGGATCCCGGTGATGGTGCACCAGGCCGGCTCGACCCGGATCGACGCCCGGATGGAGTACGCCCGCCCGGCGCTGCTGGACGCGGCCGGGCGGCACTTCCGGGACCTGCGGCTCACGATCGCGCACTGCGGCCTGCCCTGGGTGGACGAGGCCCTGTTCATGCTGACCAAGCACCCGAACTTCTACGCCGAGCTGAGCTACCACATCGCCAGCGTGACCACCGAGGAGCTGCTGCGCTTCCTGGTGCACGCCGAGGCGTCCTTCGTCCCGCTGGAGAAGCTGTTCTTCGGCACCGACTACCCGGGCTTCCTGTACGACCCGGTGAAGCTGCGCACCAAGCTGCTGGCCGTGAATGAGCACGCGGAGCGGGTCGGCTGCGACCCCATCCCCCAGGCCAAGCTGGACGGCATCCTGGGCGACAACTACGCCCGCATGCTCGGCCTGATCTCCGGCTGACTCCCCGCCCGGCCCCGCACCGGGCCGCCAGCCCCTCACCCCGCCACCTCAGCAGTCCCACCGGCCCCACCACGTCCACCGACGGATTACCGTGGAGCGCTGTGCCCCGCCGGCAGCGCACAACGCTCCACGATCATGGTGTCCGGGTTAGAGCACCGGCCACTGGGGCTCCGGGTTGATGCCGATCTCGGCCAGGACGCGGCGGTTGATCTGCTCGACCTGCTCGCGGAGCTCGCCCTCGTCCACGCGGGTCAGCTTCTTGTGGTCGAGCAGGACGTCGCCGCCGACCAGGACGGTGTCCACCGAGTGCCCGGTCACGCCGTAGACCAGGTTGGCCACCGGGTTGTGCAGCGGCCGCCAGTCGAAGTCGGCGGTGTCGAACACCACCAGGTCGGCCTGCTTGCCGGGCTCCAGCGAGCCGGTCTCGTCGTGCATCCACAGGGCGGTCGCCCCGCTGATCGTGGCCATCTCCACGGCCTGCTCGGCGGTGACCGCGCGGGGGTCGCGCCGGGCGTCGCGGGGCAGCAGCGCGGCCAGCTGCATGGCGCGGCAGATGTCCTGGTGGTTGGAGACGTTCTCGGCGTCGGTGCCCAGCGCCATGGGCACCCCGGCGGCCAGCAGCTCCGGCCACTTCCCGGTCTGCGTGGTGCCCTTGGCCAGCTTCAGGGCGGAGCTCGGGTTCTGCGAGATGCGCGCCCCGGAGTCGCGCACGAAGCCCACGTCCCGGTCGTCCAGGCTGGTCATGTGGTTGAGCAGGGTGCGCTCGTTGAGCGCGCCGATCTCGTGCATGTGCTCGACCGGGCGGTGCCCGAACGTGGCCAGCTCCAGCTCGACCTCGCGCTCGCTGGTCGACTTGTGCAGCACGAACAGGGACCCCGCGTCGCGGGCCAGCTCGGCAGCGCCCCGGTTGAGCTCGTCGGAGCAGGTGCCCACGCCCTCGATGGTGACCGCGTCCCTGATCCGCGGATGGCCGAACTTGCGGACCTGCTCGACCCCGTCGGCGAGCCGGCGCAGCGCGGCCTTGGCGTCCATCCGCAGCCAGTCGGGCAGGTCAGTGGCGCCGGCCGGGCCGGCCTGGTCCCAGGTCCACGGGCCGGTCCGGGCCCGGATCCCGGAGGAGGCCAGCGCCTCCAGCACGGCGTCCAGGTGGTTACAGCCCGGTTCCTCGAAGAGGGTGGTGCCGAAACGGATCATCTCCGCGGCGGAGTGCTGGGCGTGCACGTACATGTCCTGCTCGGTCAGGGCGGCGAAGGACGGGTAGATGAACTGGCGCAGCGCGTCGAGGGTCTGGCCGCCTTCCGGCATCGCGCCCTTCGCGCAGCACAGCAGGTGGCGGTGCCCGTTCACCAGGCCCGGGGTGATCACGCCGTCCGGGGCGTCGATGAGCCGCCGGGGCGTGTACCGGGTGAGCAGGTCCGCGCGGTGGCCGACCTCCACGATGACCCCGCCGTCGATGGCCACCGCGCCCGAGCGGTACATCTCCCGCTGCGGGTTCATGGTGAGCAGCCAGCCACCCGCGACTACCGTGTCGACCGTCACCGGCCCGGCTGTCGCGCCCGGGCCGGCGCGGTCGCGGCTGTCCACGGCGTCGGCCATAATGCCTCCCAGATCAGATCTCAGATCTGAGGCTAGGTTCGGTAGCCCCGGCCAGTCAATGGCACCCACGTAACCATCCTGTTTCGCCGCCCCGCCGGGCCGCTCCGGAGAGCACCGAAGTCGCGCAGGTCTTGACTCAGGCAGGCCGGCCGCAGTCTGATATCTCATGTCTCGGCCGCCGGGCCCGGGGCCGGGGAGGAGCCGCCTGATGAGCACGGTCACTTGATGAGCACGCGCACCCGATGAGCACGGTCACCCGATGAGCACGGGCACCTCGGCCTCGGCGTTGCTGCGCGAGCGCGGCGCGGCCAGCTGGGCCGCCGCGGTCAGCCATCCGATGGTGGCCGAGATCGGCGCGGGGTCGCTGCCGCACGAGACGTTCCGCTACTACTTCGGGCAGAACGTGCTGTATCTGGAGGACTACGCGCGGGCCATCGCCCTGATCATCGGCCGGGCCCCGGACCTGGCTGCCATCACCGTGCTGACCAGATTCCTCAGCCAGATCGTGGACACCGAACTGCCCGCCAACTACGCGTTCCTGGCCCGTCTGGGCGGCCCGGCCGGGCCCGATCCCGCGGCCGTGATGGCGCCGGCCACCTATGCGTACACCCGGCACCTGCTCGACACGGCCGGGCGGAGTGAGCTGCCGGCCGGGCTTGCCGCGGTGCTGCCGTGCCAGTGGAGCTATGGCGAGATCGCGACCCGGCTGGCCGCGGCCATGCCCGCCGACCCCGTGTACGCCGACTGGATCGGGATGTTCGCCGGGGACGGCTACGACGAGCTGGTGCTGGCCAGCACGTCCCTGCTCGACCAGCACGCCGACGTGGCCGACCAGGCCCTCATGACGTCGCTGGCCGCCGTATTCGACCGCTCGACCCGCCACGAGCTGGCCTTCTGGGACATGGCCTTTGCTGGTCCGGGTGGGCGACCCCCCGGACTCCCCGATCGGCCCTCCGGGCCGAGTGCGGCATAGCCGCACGGGGGTAGCGGCCCACCGTAAGTCCGCCACCCCGGGCCCACCGCCCGCGATCCGTCCCCGCTTCGTGATCAACCGATAGGTGTCGCGGGAGCGACACCTATCGGTTGATCACGAAAGGTTGATCATGAACCCGCTGGGGCGCTGGCGGGCAAGGCGGCCAGGAGGAGCTGGGCGGCGCGGTGGCCGATCATCATCGACGTCAGGTTGGTGTTCGCCCGCGGGATGACCGGCAGGATCGAGGAGTCCGCCACGGACAGCCCGGAGATGCCGAGCACGTCCAGCCCGGGGCCGACCACCGTGCCGGGGTCGGACGGGTCACCCATCCGGCACGTCCCGCAGTGGTGGTTGTACGTCCCCGCCACCCGCCGCGAGGCCGCCACCAGGTCACCCTCGCGCCACCACGGGGCGTCCGGCAGCCGGACCAGGCCCTCCGCGGCCAGCTCGCCGACGAGCTCCGCGGTTGTGCTCACGATCCCCGCCATCCGGGCCGCGTCCTGCTCGTCGGCGAGGTGGCGGACCCGGACCTCGGCCCCGCCGTCCGGGGCCAGGGAAACCTGGCCCCGGCTGAGCGGCGTCATCAGCGCCGCGGTGAACGAGACCTGGGTGGCGGGCACGGACGGGACGTACGGCCGGGTCTGCCAGGGGAAGATCTCGGCCTCGACGTGGTCCCCGGGCAGCTCGTAGCGCAGCAGCGCGCCGCTCACCGGCCGGGCCTCGATCGCAGCCACGTCGCTCACGCCCACGTCGAGCAGGCACCACGGATGGTCCTGGAGGTTCGCGCCCACCCCGTCCAGCCGGGACACCACGCTGATGCCGGCCTGCCGCAGCATCGTCTCCGGGCCGATGCCGGAGTTCATGAGCAGCAACGAGGACCCGAATGCGCCCGCGCACACCACCACGCGATCGGCGTGGAGGCGCTGCTCACCCTCCGGGCCGAGAACCTCGGCCCCCACGCAGCGGGTGCCGTTGAAGAGAAGCCGGCTGACCCAGGTGCCGGCCCGCACATCCACGGCCGGGCGGACCAGCGGGAGCACCGCGGCGTGCGTGCCCCACCGCGCCTCGTCCCGGCGGTTGGTCGGCCATACCCCGATGCCGAGAGCCCCGGGTGCGTTGTGGTCCGCGGCGGCCGGGTAGCCGCGCTGGGCGCACAACGCGATGAGCGCTTCGTCGAGCGGCCCGGGGGTGAGCCGGGTGACCGGGATAGGGCCATCCGCACCGTGGTATTCGGCGTCACCGAACTGCTGGTCGGACTCGATGGCCCGGAAGCCGTCCAGGCAGTCCGCCCAGGACCAGCCCGGCACTCCCCAGCCATCGAAGTCCCACGGCTGGCCGCGCAGGGCCGCAGCGGAGTTGACCGTGGACCCGCCTCCGGTGCCGCGGCCCTGGGGCAGGTCCAGCCCGGTGTCCGCGTCGGCGTAGTGGTAGTAGCACTCGTCGGGCAGCAGGTAGTCGTAGAGCATCCAGCGCGGCGGCGGCGTCCCCGGGTCCGGGCCGGCCTCGACCACGGTGACCGAGGCCGAGTCCTTCAGGCCGAGCGCGCAGAACAGGCCGGCCGCGCCGGCCCCGATGATGAGGACGTCCGGGTGGCTGCTCACGCGCGGCCCGCGACCGATTCCGGGTCGAGGTTGGCCAGCTGGTCGGCCATCACCGAGAGGATGTGCTGGCGCATCAGGGTCTCGGCCCGCTGCCCGTCCCGCTGGACGATGGCCTCGTAGATGCCCTGGTGCTCCCGGACCGAGGTGCCCATCCGGCCGGGAATGGCCACGGTCAGGCGGCCGATCCGGATTACGTGATCGCGGATGTTGTTCAGCATCGCGGTGATGCGGCTGTTCTTCGCCTGGGCGTACAGCACCACGTCGAACTCGTCCAGCAGCGCCGCGAGCCGGTCAGGGTCGCCGGCCTCGAACGCCGCCGCGCTGTCCCGGACGATGCGGGACAGCGCGGCCAGGTCCTCGGTCGCGATGTTCAGCGCGGCCTCCCGCGCGCACAGCCCCTCCAGCAGCTCCCGGACCTCGTAGACCTCGCGGAGATCCTGGCGGCTGTACCCGGCAACGACCGCGCTGCGGTACGGCGCGATCTCCACGAAGCCGTCCTTCTCCAGCCGCACGAACGCCTCGCGGAGCGGGGTCTTACTCACCCCGAACCGGGCGGCCAGCTCCGCCTCGCGGAGCAGGTACCCCGGCGGCAGCTTGGCGGACACGATCTCCTGCCGGAGCTTCAGGTAGACCGAGTCCTTCAGCTGGCGATGCTCGACGCCGTCGACGGGCGCGCTCGTCATAACCGCCTCCACGGCGGACGCCGCCGCCCGGTGGGGTTGCCACCGGGCGGCCAGCTCCGCACTACGAACGATCTGAGATCTCAGATACTATCTGATTCTTTGGGCGAGACCCAGGCTCTCCCAGGGTCAGCTCTTCGGCAGCAGGGACGTGTTCACCACCGAGGACGCCTGAACCGGCTTGGCGATCAGCCCGTCGCTCTTCATCCAGTTGGCGAAGCTCTGCCACTGGCTCACGCTCATGGCCCCGAACCCGGCCGGGTTCTTCAGCAGGGGTGCGGTCGCGTAGACCATCTTCTTCAGCAGGGGCGCGCTGTAGCCCTTGGCCACCGGGGTCAGCGCGGTCAGCGCGGCAGCCGGGCTGGCCTGCGCGGCCGAAGCGCCCAGGGCCAGGCCGGCCAGGAATTCCTTCACCGTCGTGCGGTAGGCGGCGTCACTGGCCAGCTTGGACTTGTTGGCCACGATGACCAGCTCGTCGTAGTTGGGCACGCCCTGCGTGCTGACCGGGTAGACCTTGGGGTTCAGCCCCAGCGAGCCGAGCTGGATGCCCTCGACGTTGCGGTACCCGCTGATGATCGCGGACACCTTGTTGGACTCCATGGCCGGCACCAGGCCCTCGCTGACCGTGACCAGCTTGATCTGGCTGAGGGACAGGTGGTACTTCTTCAGCACCGCCTTGAGCATCTGCGCCGAGGTCGGGTCCCCGTCGGTGCCGACCGTCTTGCCGGACAGCCCCGCCGGGCCGCTGACCCCGCTCTTGCCCGAGATGATCAGCGAGTTCAGCGAGGTGGGGATCATCGCGGCGACCGCGGTGACGTTCAGCTTGTTCAGGCCCGCGACGATCATCTGCGGCTCGTAGGAGATCGCGATCGGGACCTGGCCCAGGCTGACCAGCTTCAGCGCGTCCGTGCTGTTGGACGGCGCCTGGAAGGTCACGTTGAGGTGCTGCTTGGCGAAGTCGCCGTCCTTCTGGGCCAGGTACAGCGCGATGTGATCGGGGTTCGGGAACCAGTCCAGCAGGACCGTGGTGCTGGTCATGGCCGTACCGCCGCTGCCGGAGGTTGAGCCGGACGACGACGAGGAGCCGCACGCCACGACGGCCGACATAACGGCCGCGGCCCCGATGATCAGCGCACCGCGTCTGCGGCCCCTCCGCACTGCGGTCATGGAAGTCACCGTTTCCCTTCTCGTGCCCATGGGCAGATGATCCGCTCGAGTACCGAGACGGCGATGAACAGCAGGATGGCCTCAGCGGTGAGGATGAAGATGGCGGCGAAGACGAGGGCAGTCTGCAGCTGCGGGATGGCCTGGATCATCACGTAGCCCAGCCCGTTCTGCGAGCCCGCGTACTCGCCGAACACCGCGCCGATCGGGGCGTACGTGGCCGCGATGCGCATCCCGGAGAACATCGACGGCAGCGCGGCCGGCGCCTCCACGCGGCGCAGCGTGGCCCAGCGGTTGCCGTCCAGGGTGCGCATGACCCGGAGCAGCTCGGGGTCCACCGAGGCCAGGCCGTCGATGGTGTTCACCACGATGGGGAAGAAGCAGATCAGCGTGACCACGATCAGCTTCGGGGTGATGGTGTACCCGAAGATGATGGCCAGCACGGGCGCGATCACCACGATCGGGACGGCCTGGGAGCCGATCAGCAGCGGGTAGACGGCGTTGCGGACCACGCGCGAGCTGTGCAGTGCAAACGCGATCACCAGCGCGATCACGATCGACAGCAGGAAACCCAGGAAGACTTCCTCGGTCGTCACCCAGGTCGCCGTGGCCAGCGTGCCGGACCAGTCGGAGATCCCGGTGGACCAGATGCTGTCCAGGGAGGGCAGGACGTAGTCGGGGACGCCGAACCAGTGGCTGACCGCCTCCCAGATCAGGGCGATCACGACCAGGATGCCGGCCGCGGGCAGCGCCCGGCGGATGCCCGCGGACGTGCGCCCGGACTTCGCCGGGGCCGTGACGGCCGATTCCTCAGGCCGCGTCACGGTGGTGCTCATGTCACCGCCTCCAGCAGGGAGAGGATCTCGTCGCGCAGCTCGGTGAACTCCGGGTGGCGGATCAGCTCCCGGCGGCTGCCGGCGTGAGGCAGGTGCACGTCGAACTGGGCGACGATCCGGCCCGGCCGGGCGGACATGACCACGACCCGCTCGCCGATCAGCAGCGCCTCCTCCACGTCGTGGGTGACCAGCACCGTCGTCCTCGGCTCGGCATCCAGCGCGGTGCGCAGCCATTCCTGCAGGTCGGCACGGGTAATCGAGTCCAGGGCGCCAAACGGCTCGTCGAGGAGCAGGACCTCTTTGCCCGCGACCAGCGTCCGCAGGAAAGACACCCGCTGCCGCATGCCGCCGGACAGCTGGTGCGGGAGCTGCTCCTCGAACCCGGCCAGCCCGAACCGCTCGACCAGGTGCGCGACCCGCTGGCGGGCGGTGCGCCGGCGGACACCCTGGTTCTCCAGGGCCAGCGCGGCGTTGCCGAGCACGTCGCGCCAGGGCAGCAGCAGGTCACGCTGGGGCATCCAGGCACAGCGGCGCAGCCGCTCGGCCGAGGTGGTGGCACCCAGCACGTCGATCGTGCCCTCGTTGGGCTCGTCCAGGCCGCAGATCAGCGCGAGCAGGGTCGACTTCCCGCAGCCGCTCGGGCCGACGATGGACAGGCGGCTGTGCAGCGGGACCTCGAGATCCACCCCGGACACCGCGACCACCTGCCCGAAGACCCGGGCCACGCCGGACAGCCGCAGGCCGGTGCCGCTGGCCACGGGAGCAGCCGGGCCGGTTCCCGTGGTGCCGGTGTCCCCGGCGCCTGCCGCTTCCGGGGCCGGGCCCCGACCGGGCGCGCCCGGGACGGACGCGCCCGTGTGCGCGTCCTCCTCCAGGGGAACACCCTTGGCTGCGGGCGTACCACTCATTCCGGCCATCGACTCCCCGATCGGCAGGGAAATAGGATCTCAGATCTCGATTTGAACAGCTAACCACTCCTGGCCCGGTCACGCGAGGTTCCGACATGGAACCGTTACGTCCGCAATGTGCTGTTAACGGGCCCGCCGGCACCCGGCAGTGACAAGCGTGCTTGACATGGCCGGCTGGGCAGGCGATCCTGGAGTGTGACAAGCACACTTTACATCCGGTCGGCGCGCCGGAGCCGGCGGCCGTCCGGCGGCCGGCTGGTCCCGGTGCGGAGGAACCACCGGTGAGGAACGACGTCCGGGAGCGCCGCACCGCCAGGGGACTCGCCCAGGCCGAGCTGGCCCGCGAGCTGGCCGTGTCACGGCAGACGATCAACTCCATCGAGACCGGGCGCTATACCCCGTCTCTTCCCCTGGCCATCGCCATCGCCCGGTTCTTCGGGACCGCGGTCGAGGAGATCTTCCATGCAGATCACGACTGAGACCAGCCGCATGTACTGGGTCACGCCGGCCGCGGGATGGCCGGCGGCCTCATCTACCTCATCGCGTTCCCGCCCGGCGGCCAGCCGGCCTACGGGCTGATCGCCCTGGGCAGGCCCTCATCGGCGCGGCCGGCGGGCTGGCCTACCCGGGTGCGGCCGGCTACGTCCGGGTCCGCGGCTGACCGGGCCGCGAGGCTTGGGGCCGGCCTCGCTCAGCGGCGGCGCAGCCGCTTGTCCCCCAGGGCCGGATGCGCGGCGAGGTAATTGTCGGCCCGGTTGATCTCGGTTCCCGGCGGCACGATCTCGTCGATCCGGTCCAGCACGTCCTCGCTCAGATCCACGTCCGCGCCGGCCACGAGATCATCGAGCTGTTCCGGGGTGCGGGGGCCGATGAGGACGGAGGTGACCGCCGGGTGGGACCGGACGAACGCGGTAGCCAGGTGGGTGAGCGGCAGCCCGGCGCCGGCGGCGAGCTTGCTGAGGTCGCGGACGGCTTCCTGCCGGGCCTGGTTGGCCGGGATGGCCAGGTCGAAGGCCTGCGGCGCGAGCGTGGCCCGATGCCCCTGCCCCGGGTCCGTGCGCCCGGACAGCCAGCCGCTGGCCAGCGGCCCGTAGGTCAGCACCCCCATGCCGTAGCGCTGCGCGACCGGGAGCACCGCGCCCTCGATGGTCCGGTTCAGGATCGAGTACCGCGGCTGCTCGGTGCGGAAGCGGTGCAGCCCCGCCCGGGCCGCGGCCCAGTGGGCCTCCACGATCAGCTCGGCCGGGAACGTCGAGCAGCCGATCGCCCGCACCGTGCCCTCGCGGACCAGGTCGGACAGCGCGGCCAGGGTCTCACCGATGTCGGTCGCGTAGTCCGGCCGGTGCATCTGGTAGAGGTCGATGTAGTCGGTGCCGAGCCGCCGGAGGCTGCCCTGCACGGCCCGCTTGATCCAGCGGGGTGAGCCCCCGCGCTGGTTCTCGTCCGTGCCCATGGGCATCGCGAACTTCGTTGCGAGCACGACGCCGTCGCGCCGGCCCTTGAGGGCCCGGCCGACGATCTCCTCCGACTCGCCCCCCGAGTAGACGTCCGCCGTGTCAACGAAGTTGATGCCGGCGTCCAGCGCCGCGTGGATCATGCGGACTGATTCGTCATGGTCGGTGTTGCCCATCGCCCCGAACATCATCGCGCCGAGCGCGAACTCGCTGACCGACATGCCCGTACCGCCGAGAATCCTGCGCTTCATGGCTCCCCTGTCCCTGGGTCTGCAACCGCCGTTCCCTGCCCAGTTAACCGCCACCCGGCCCCGGTGCCGCTGGCCCAGGCAGGCCCACCCCAGCCCGGGGTCCAGGCGACCGGGGGTCTGGCAGGCCCCCTCACCGGCCGCCCGGCGGGGCTGGCCCTGGCCTAGCCTGGACATCATGAGCGGAGAGGCCTCCGGTGCCGGCAACACCGAGCTGAGGGATTTCCTGCGCTCGCGCCGGGCCCGGATCACGCCCGGGGATGCCGGGCTGGCTCCCCAGCCCGGGACCCGCCGGGTCCCGGGCCTGCGCCGGGAAGAGGTCGCCCAGCTCGCCGGGGTGAGCATGGACTACTACGTGCGGCTGGAGCGTGGCCGCCACGTCAACGTCTCCGAGACCGTGCTGGACGCCCTGGCCCGGGCGCTCCGCCTCAACGACACCGAGCGCGACCACCTGTTCGCCGTGGCCCGCCCCGGCCGGTCCCGGCGCCGCCCGGTACCGCCGCAGAGGGTACGCCCCGGCCTCTACCGGGTGCTGGACTCGCTGGCCGAAATCCCGGCCACCGTCATCGGCCGGCGCCTCGACGTGCTGGCCACCAACCGGATGGCCCGGGCGCTGGTCACCGACTTCGACCGGCTGCCCCACCGTGAGCGCAACATGGCCCGGTACATGTTTCTCAACGAAGGCGCCCGCGAGCTGTACATCGACTGGGAGATGGCGGCGCGCAGCACCGTGGCCGCACTGCACCTTTACGCGGGCCGTTATCCGGGTGACCCGCAGCTGGCCGCGCTGATCGGGGAGCTATCCGTGCGCGACACGGACTTCCGCCGCTGGTGGGCCGATCACGACGTGTTCGCGCACACCCACGGGTACAAGCGGCTGCATCATCCGGTGGTGGGCGACCTCACCCTGAACTACGAGTCCCTCACCATCACCGGCGACCCCGAGCAGAGCCTGGGCCTGCACACCGCCGATCCCGGCTCGCCGTCCGAGCAGGCGCTGCGCCTGCTGGCCAGCTGGGCCAGCGACCCGGCGCCCCCCGCCCATCCGGACCCCGCCACCCCCGCCAGCTGACCGCCCGGCCACGTGGCGGCGGCGTTCATACCTGGGCTGCGGCGGGGCACCGACGTAGGCTGCGCTCAGGAGGGGATGGCCATGGGGTTTGAGCACATCCTGGTGGACAGGTCCGGGGACTTCGCCACCATCACGATGAACCGGCCGCAGCGGCGCAACGCGCTGTCCCTGGCGCACATGCGCGAGCTGATCACCGCGTTCCGCGACATCGGGGACAGCGATGCCGTGGGCGTGGTCCTGGCCGGCAACGGCCCGGTGTTCAGCGCCGGGCACGACCTGGCCGAGGTGGCCGAGGCCGACCTCCCGGCGATGCGGTCGCTGCTGGGCACCTGCACCGAGCTCATGACACTGATGCAGCAGGTGCCGCAGCCAGTCGTGGCGCGGGTGCACGGGCTGGCCACAGCGGCCGGGTGCCAGCTGGTCGCCAGCGCAGACCTCGCCGTGGCCAGTGAGGACGCCGGCTTCGCCACGCCCGGCGGCAAGGGCGGCTGGTTCTGCCACACCCCCATGGTGGCCGTGGCCCGGAACGTCGGCCGGAAGCGGGCCATGGAGCTGGCCATGTCCGGCGACGTGATCGACGCGCGGACCGCCCTCGACTGGGGCCTGGTCAACCACGTCGTGCCCGCCGGGCAGCTCGACTCCGCGGTCCAGGATCTGCTCGAGCGCGTCACCCGGGGCTCGGCGGAGAGCAAGGGCATCGGCAAGCAGGCGCTGTACGCGCAGATCGACCTGGACCAGCCCAAGGCCTACACCTATGCGGTCGAGGTGATGGCCGCGACCAGCCAGCTGCCGGATGCACGCGAGGGGACGAAGGCGTTCCTGGAGAAGCGCAAGCCGCGCTGGCGCCGCGGCCGGTGAGGAGCGCCGGCCGCTCGTTACCTGGCGCTGTCTAGCGCCTGGAGCAGGGCCTTCATCCACGGTCCGAGATCATCCGGGGTGCGGGCGGAGATGAGGTTGCCGTCCACCACGGTGGCCTCGTCCACCCAGTCGGTCCCCGCGTTGACCATGTCGTCGCGGATCGCCGCCACGCTCGTCGCCCGGCGGCCTTTGAGGATCTTCGCGGAGATCGGCACCCAGCCGGCGTGGCAGATGAACGCGACCGGCTTGCCCGCCTCGTCGAAGTCACGCACCAGGCCCAGCACGGCCGCGGAGCGGCGCAGCTTGTCCGGGGCGTATCCGCCCGGGATGACCAGCCCGTCGAACTCCTGCGCGGTGACCTGGTCCACAACCGTGTCCATCAGCACCGGGCCGTGACCCTTCTTGCCCATGACCGGGTGGTCATCGAGGCCGGCCACAGTCACCGCGACATCCTCCTCGCGCAGCCGGTACAGCGGGTACAGCAGCTCCATGTCCTCGAAGAGGTCCGCCGCGAGGAGAAGGACTTTCCGTCCGGCCAGCGCCATGGAACCGACCCTACGCCGGCGGAGGGCGGCCACGCAGGAACGCAACGGGGGCGGCCCACCGCGACGCGCTGACTGATTGCAGTTACATGACTACACCGTGCTGTCGCTGATACGTTCCAGCGCAGGGTGGCGGTGCCTGTGATGCCAGAGGGGGACATGGTGCAGGCAGTCAGATTCTCGCGTGCGGTACGGCTTTCCTTCCTGACACTCGGCGGGGCGGCACTGGCCGCCGCCGGCCTGCTGGGCGGCGGGAGCCCTGGCCCGGCGCCCAGCGCCGCCGCGGTCGCTCTCACGGCGGGAGCCAGCCAGCACGCGGGACGGCCGGCAGGCATCGGCACCGGGCATCAGGCGGGCACGCTGCCGGTGGCCGGCACGCTCGCGGTGAAGGATGTGGCCAGCGCCAGCCGCCTGGCCGGGCCGCTGCACGGGGTCGCGCGCTACCTGCGCACCCGGAAGGGCGTCGCGCAGGTGGCGCTGTTCAACAAGCTCACCGGCCGCACCTACCTCCTGTCAGGCGGGCGCGACACCCAGTACACGGCCAGCATCGTCAAGGCCGACATCATGGCCCTGTGGCTGTGGCGCTACCAGTCCCGGACCGGCACCATCCCGGACAACCTGCCGTACTCCATCCGGTACCTGCTGCAGAACATGATCACGATGAGCGACAACGTCGCCGCGACCTCGCTGTTCTACTTCTCCGGCGGCTGCACCACGCTCACCCTGTTCAACACGCTGATCCCGACCCGCCACACCAAGGTCGGCTGCGAGACGCCCACGTACTACGGGTGGGGCAACACCACGACCACGGCCGCCGACCAGGTCGCGATCGTCCGCAAGCTCGCCTACCGCAACCGGACCCTCGCGCCGGACGCCAGGGCGTACGGCCTGCACCTGATGGAGAGCGTCGAGCCCACCCAGCGCTGGGGCATCACCTGCGGCCCGTGGGGGACCACCTGCGCCGCCCCGGACTACGCCACCCCTGACCCGGCCGTGACCGTGGCCCTCAAGAACGGCTGGAAGTACCTTCCCACCTGCGCCAAGCAGGACGACTCGTGCCCGTGGCAGGTCAACAGCATCGGCTGGGTCCGGGGCAAGGGCCGCGACTACGTCCTAGCCGTGCTCACCACCGACAACCCCGCGGGACCCGGCACCGCCGGGTTCGACTACGGGATCAGCACCATCCAGGGCGTGTCCCAGCGGATCTGGGCCAACCTCGCCCTCCGGCCCCGCCCGCTGGTGCGGCGCCCGGCGCCCTGACGAGCGTCAGGCCACGGTGAGCAGGGTCTTGCCCAGTGCCGACCGGCTCTCCAGGGCGGTGTGCGCCGCCGCGGCCTGATGCAGCGGGAAGGTCTGCCCGATGAGCGGCCTGATCCGGTCCGCGGCCAGCTCGGCCAGGGCCTGGCCGGCCAGCTTCGCCTGCTCGGCGGGGCCGAACTGGACCTGCTCGATACCGCGCACGGTGACCCCGCGGCGGGCCGCCTCGTCCCCGTCGATGGGAGCGAAGCCGCCGGCCGCGGCCCCGTGGGCGGAGAACCGGCCCCCGCCGGCGATCACGCTGAACGCCACGGCGCCGAGCTGGCCGCCGGCTCCGTCGAAGACCACGTCCGGCCCGGAACCCCCCGTCACCCGGACGACCTGGTCCGGCCAGTCCGGCTCCCCGTAATCCACCACGGCGGTGGCGCCCAGCTCGGCCAGCAGGTCCAGCTTGGCCTTGCCCCGCGCCGCCGCGATGACCCGCGCGCCACGGGCCCGGGCCAGCTGGCCGAGCAGAAGGCCCAGGCCACCCGCGGCCCCCAGGATCAGCACCCACTCGCCAGGCCGGATGCCGGTGCTGGCGGCGAGCCCCAGCGCGGTGGTCCCGTCGTGCAGGACCGCGGCCGCCTCCGCCAGTGCCGCGCCGGCCGGGACCGGGACGAGCTCGCTGGCGGGGACCGCGACCTGCTCCGCGTAGCCACCCGAACCGCCGCCGGTCCCGGTGCGCGCGATCACGGTCCGCCCGGCCCAGCCCGGGTCAGCACCCTCCCCTACGGCGCTGACCTG